>JAJZAQ010000054.1 GCA_021799355.1 Pseudomonadota bacterium | reverse complement strand
GGTCGCGCCGAACACCGCGTCGCACGTTGGCGCAAGGCGCACCCTGCCGTCTGCCGCTGCGGCGCTCGCCAGCCGCAGCGCGACATCACCGCCGTCGCGCTGCAGGTGGATGCGGCCGTTGAGCTGCGTGCCGGCGTCGAGCTGCCAGTCTCCGGACAGCAGCAGGCTATCGCGCACCGCCTGCGGTGCAAGACCCGCCAGCGCAAGCACGGCGGCCGGACGCACCGCACGCAGCCGACCCTGCGTGTGCCACTGCCCGCGGGCGATGTCCAGGTTGGCCAGATCGACGACGCCCGACTGCAGCTGCAGCACGGCGTGCCGCAGTTGCAGCCGCAACGGGGCGAAAGCCAGGTCCAGCGCTGCCGGCGCCTGCAGCCGCACGGCCAGCGGCCCGGCGTTGTCCAGCGCCGTGATCTGCCCGCGCCAGCCTGGCGCCGCGCCGCTCCAGCCGCCAGCGGCGCGCAACGCCAGGTCGATGTCGCCGATGGCTGCCGCCGCGCCGCCGCGCACCATCTGCCCCTGCGCCGTCAGCGCCACGGTGTGCTGCTGCCGTGTGCCGTCGACCTGCAGCGACGCGCTGCGCAGCGCCACCTCGGCGGTTTGTGCGTCGTGCAAACGCGCGTTCAGCGCGATCGCCCCGGCGGCGCCGGCACCCGTCTGCGCGCTGGCGTGCAGCGCGCCGATGCGCAGCGGTTGTGACCCTTGCGCCCACTGCAGGCTGGACAGGTCGAGCTGCAGCGACGCCGTCAGCCGCTGCAGCAACGCGGGCAGCGAGGCGCCGCCGCTGGCGGCTGCCCGTGCCGTGTCGAACGTGCCGTCGGCGTGCAGCGAAGCCAACGTCAGGACGCTGCCCCAGCGCAGCGCGCCGGCGTCCAGGCGCACGCGGCCCGCGGGGGCGTGCCAGCCGCCGCGCACCACGCCCTGCGCCTGGATCGTGCCGTGCAGCGCCGGGTCGAGCTGCGCCAGCGCCGGGGCGTGCAGCGACCACTGCAGCGTGTCCCCGCTACGGCCGAACGCACCGCTGGCGTCGAGCCGGTTGGCGCCGAGGGTGAGCGCGGCGTCGACGTCCCACAGCCGCTGCGCGTCGAGCGCCAGCCGGGCCCGCCCGGTGAAGGTCTGGCCGCGCCAGGCGCTGGGGTCGAGCTGCAGCGCCAGCCGGGCGCTGCGGCGTTGCACCGAACCCTGCGCCGACAGCGTGGCGTTGAGCCGTGCTGCGGGGTAGGCGCCGAAACGCGACGGATCGAAACGCCGCAGCCGCGCCTGTACGGCGAAATCCTGCGCCCCGGCGGTGCCGACCGTGCCGCTGGCGTCGAGTTCGCCGCCGGGGGCGGACAGCCGCAGCTGCGTCACCCGCACCACGCTGCCGCGGCGCTGCGCGGCCAGCCGTACCTCCCAGCCCGGCTGCGTCAGCGCGAGCTGCACGGTTTGCTCCTGCGCCGTGGCCGTGAGCGTCAGCGGCCCGGACAGCCGGGTGGCCACGAGCGTGGAGTCGAGGGCGCGGGCGTCGACCTGGCTGGCCTGCAGCCGGGCGTGCAGCGTCTGCTGCGCCCAGTCCAGGCTGCCGCGCAGCGTGCCGCCGGCGCCCAGGTCGATGTGGACGTCGCGCGCGTCGGCGCGCTGCGCGTTGCCCGCCAGCGCGAGCTGCAGGCGGTGCAGCGGCAGGCGATGCCGGTCGAGCGGGCCGGGGCTGGCGTTGCGCACGCTGAGTCGGCCGTGCACCTGTTGCGCGTCCGATGGGCCGAGGGTGAGGTCGGCGTCGAGCGCGGCGTGCGGCAGCGCCGGGTCGAACGCCGCCGGGTCGACGCCGCGGGCGCTGAGCCACGCCCGGCGCAGCGGGGTGGCGGCAAACGGCATCACCTCGGCCTGCCACTGCGCGTGCGCCGCCCGCACTTGCGCGCTGCCATGTAGCTGCAGCGCGTGCAGGCTGCCGCTGAACAGCACGTCGGCCACACCCGGCGCCGTCGGCGATGCCGGCGACCCGATCTGCGTCAGGTGCAGTGCGGCGTGCACGGCGTAGGGCGCGGCGTCGCCCAGCGTGAGGCGCAGCACGCCCCGCGCCCACGGCGTTTGCGCCTGCAGTTGCAGCGCATACCCGGTGGCGGTGGAGTGCAGCGCGCCCGACACGCTGCCGACAGGCTGCAGGGCACCGGCGTTGCCCAGCCGCAGCGCGTCCACGCCGAGGTGGTCGATCGCCAGGCGCAGCGGCAGGCGCAGACTGGCGGGCAGTTGCCGCGGGGCGGTGGGCGCAGCGACTGGCAGGAACGCGATGTCGAGGGCGCGGGCCTGCAGCGTCTGCACCCGCAGCGTGCGCTGCCACAGCGCCGCCGGCTGCCAGCGCAGTTGCACGTCGCGCAGGGTGATGCGCTGCCCGGCGGTGACGATCTGCAGCCGCCCGATGCGCAGCGCATGCCACAGGCTGCCGCTGACCTCCTGCACGCTGAGCTGCGCGCCGGCCACGTGCAGCGGCGTGCGCGCGGCCAGCCATTGCAGCCCGGCGTTGCTGCCGAGCCAGGCCAGGGCGGCGGCTACGGTCAGCAGTGAGGCCGGCGGCAACGCCAGCAGCCAGACGAGCAGGCGCCACCTCCGCCGTGTGGTGACGGCGGGGCGCTGGGCGGGCGGCTGCTGTGCCATCAGAACGACAGCCCCGCGCTGAAGTTCAGCCGCCAGGCATGTACCGCCTGACCGTAGGCCAGATCGACCGCCACCAGCCCCACCGGGCTGCGCCAGCGCACGCCGGTGCCGTAGCCGCGCACCGGTTTGAGCGCGCTCCAGGTGTCGGCGGCGTTGCCCAGGTCGTAGAACAGCGCGCCGCCCCATTGCCGCGTGAACCAGTGGTCGATTTCGGCGCTGGCGGTGAACAGGTAGCGCCCGCCGACGATGGCGTTGCCCTGCTGCAGACCCAGGCTTTGGTAGGCGTAGCCGCGCACCGAGTTGGCGCCGCCGGCGCGAAACAGAAAGTTCTGCGGAATGCCGCTGGTGCCGTTGGCCAGCACCGCGCCGGCCTCGCCGCGGAAAATCAATTGGTTGTCGCGGTCGATCGGGACGTAAGCCAGACCGCGGGCGTACAGGCGGACGAAATTCGCGCTCGACAGCAGAGCTTTGCTGGCGCCGCCGAGCTGCAAGTTGAGCAGCGTGCCGCGGCTGGGGTCGAGCACGCTGTTGATGCTGCGGCGCGTCCAGCTCGCGTTCAGGCTCAGCGCGTGCACCTCGCTGGGCGCAGCGCCTGCGGGCTGCTGGCTTTCCGCCTGGTACTGCAACGCCACCACGGTGTCGATGTTGCCGTGGCTGCGCGCGCGCTGCGCGCCCACGCTGGTGTTGCGCGTGACCAGGCCGGAGATGTCGGTGCGGTCCTGCGACAGGGTCAGGCTGTCGTCGTCGCCCTGCGCGGAGCGCGGCAAGGCCAGTTGCAGGCTGCCGCTTTGCTCGCGGGTCTGCAGCTTTACGCTGCTGCGCAAGCGCCAGGCGCGGCCGAAGACGTCGAGGTCACTCCAGTCCGCCTGCACGCGCTCGCCGGTGTCGCTGCTCACGCCGACGCCAAAACTGAGTTTTTGTCCCGGGTTTTCGCTCACCTGCACGTCCACCGGCACGCTGTCACCCTGTGCCTGGCGCAGATCGGCATCGACCACGGCGTTGCGGAAGTACGGGCTGTTCTGCAGTGCCGCCTGAAAGTCCAGCAGCGCGCTTTGTGCATACGGCTGCCCCGGCCGCATCGGCGCCAGGCGCTCGACGATGCTGGCTGGATACCGCCGCAGCCCGGAGATGCGCAGATCGCCGAACACATACGCCGGCCCGGTGTCGAGGGTGAGGGTCAGCCGGGCCTGGGCGCTGGCCGGATCGATGCTGGCGCGGCTGAAGGCGATACGCGCGCCGGGCCAGCGTCCGGACAGCAGCGCCGACAGCGCGCGGGATTTGGCCGCCTCCCAGTCGGCATCGCGGAATACCGCTCCCGGTTTGAGCGGCCAGTGGCGTGCGAGCCGGGCGGTGAGCGCGGCGTCGGGCCTGCCGTCGGCGTCGCGCACCTGCAGATCGATGGCGTCGACGCGGGTGAGTTCGCCCGGCATCACCTGCACCACGACGGTGATCTGCCCGTTTTCCGCGCAGGCGACGTGCACCGCGATCCGTGGGGAGAAATAGCCCTGGGTTTCCAGCAGCCGTTGCACCTGCGCCGGGGCTTCGGCGGCAAGCTCGGCGATTTGTCCCTGCGGCAGATCGGGAAAGTTGCGCCAACGCAACAGATCGAGATTTTCAGATAAGAGGGCGCGTAAATCCGCCGGAACGTCGAGCTCGACCTGATAGGGCGGCGGCGCAGCGGCACTGGCAGCGGCAGACCCGGCTGCGGCTGGCGCTGCGGCACCGGCGGCCGACATCCAGCACAGCACGCACAACGCAGCGACCAGGCGGGCGCAGAGGGCAGAAACGGCAGCGCGCAGCGGCTTGCGGACGCACCGCGCCGGGCCAGGGCGGAGGGGGCGCATGCGCACATTATTCATGGCCTGCCGCGGCTTGCGGCAGTGCGGCACCCCTGTCGCATGGCGGGGCCGGCCTTCAGACCGGCGTTGCGCGGGCACGCAAAGCGGGCATTTTTGTAAAGCGCCGATCACAGTTCTTGTCCAAAACCGTGCGTAGTGTGAACATATTCACGGTTTGTCAAAAAGATCGGGTGCTTATCCATTCATTCCGGCCGATTTGGGATATACGCTCGCCGGAACTGATTGCTGCTCCAGCACCTGCGCCCGCTGCATGACTTTTTTCCGTTCCACCGTGCCGTCCGACGTCCGTCTGCGGATTGCCTACCTCGAAGATGACCTGCTTCTCGCCCAAGAGGTCGTGGGCTGGTTGCGCGAGGCGGGGTATGACGTGCGGCATTACGCGGACAGCCAGGAGTTCGCCCGCGCCGTGGAGCGCGGCGGCGTCGACGCGCTGCTGCTCGACTGGATGGTGCCCGGGCTCAACGGCACCGAGGTGCTGTGCCGGCTGCGCCTGCAACTTGGCGCGAAAACGCCGCCGGTGATTTTTCTCACCGCGCGCAACGGCGAGGCCGACGTGGTCGAAGCGCTCGAATCCGGCGCCGACGACTATCTGATCAAACCGCTGTCCCGCGCCGTGCTGCTGGCGCGGTTGCAGGCGGTGCTGCGCCGCTCCGGGGCGATGCTGCCCACGGCGCGGCTGCACCTCGGTGACATCGAAGCCGACTGCGCGCGGCGGCAGATTTTTGTCCAGGGGCGGCGGGTCGAGCTCACCGACCGCGAAACGGATTTGGCGCTGCATTTTCTGCAAAACGTCAACCGTCTGCTCACCCGAGAGCACCTCATCCAGACCATCTGGGGGCTGCGGCCCGACGTCGAAACCCGCACGATCGACGTGCATGTCAGCGCGTTGCGGCGCAAGCTCAACCTGCGGCCCGAATCCGGCTGGCGGCTGGTGTCGGTATATGGCCGCGGCTACCGCCTGGAGCGTGCCCGCAGCGCCGACGAGGGCCCGCTGACCATCCCGCCCGAACTCGACGACTGAACGCCGCGACCGACGCTGCGATGCCGCTACCGTCGGCGTGCTGTCGCAGCCGGGGCAGGGAGCGACATTCTGGGTGGAGTTGCCGCGGCATGCATGACCGCGGCAAGGGTTCATTTTTTCAGCGCGTCGCGGATTTCGCGCAGCAGCACGATGTCTTCCGGCGTGGGCGCCGGCGCGGGTGCGGGGGCAGGCTGTTCGCGCTTGAGCTTGGAGATGATGCGCACCATCATGAAAATGATGAATGCCAGGATGAGGAAATTGATGGTCACGGTGATGAACTCGCCATAGCCCAGCACCGGGACTCCGGCCTTTTTCATCGCCTCCAGAGTGCGCGGCGTGCCCGGCGGGGCGGTGCCGAGGACGACGAACAGATTGGAAAAATCGAGCTTGCCGATGATCGCGCCGATCAGCGGCATGATGATGTTGTTGACCAGCGAATCGACGATCTTGCCGAAGGCGCCGCCGATGATCACGGCCACGGCCAGATCGATGACATTGCCCTTGATGGCAAACGCTTTGAAATCTTGCAGCAAAGACATGCGGATCTCCTCGTGGTTGGGACCGGACACGGCGCGGCGTTGCGCCTGCTGCGGATTGTGCGCGAAAGCCACGCACGCTGTCCGCTGTGCGGTGGGTTTTTTGCGGTGTGCTGCCCGCATCCACGCCAGTGCTGTGACGCTTTGCCGCCGCTCGGCGTGAAACACCGCTCGGTCGGGCGGAAACGCAAGTTCACAGTTGATACATACTGGCCCTAGTTTCCGCGCACGGGCCTGCCTACAGTGGAGACACCCAAGTTTTGCTCCTCGTCTTGTGAAGCTTGGTAGGCGTGGTTCGGTTGTACCGCCGGATGACGCCGCCCCGTTGCACAGGGAGTGTGTCGCGGCGCTGCATCTGCGCGCCCGGGGCACTGGGAACGACAAAAACAAGTGGAGACGATTTGCAGCCCGCGCTGCCGCGTTGTGCCCGGCACAACAACCCGCCGAATGACCGATCGTCCGCGCCCGAAGCCGGCGGCGGGCGAGGCATGCAACGCCGGCTGACCGCAAGGCAGTGCGGCGCAACCCCATCGCCGACCGTTGAGAGCGGCGAATATCACCAACCTCGTGAGGAGCCAAATGAAACTTGCCAAAACCCTGATTGCCGCAGCCATCGCCACGGGCGCAGCCCACGCCGCCTTTGCCATGAACGTGCCCGGACCGCTGGTCACGCCGCAGTGGCTCAAGGCGCATTTGAACGACGTCACCGTCATCGACATCCGCGGCGGCGGCAGCATGAAGGCCTACGATGAAGAGCCGGTGTTGGGCAAAGACCATTTCGTGAAAAAAACCGGCGGCCACATCGCCGGCGCCGACCTGGTGAACTTCAACGACATCCGCCAGGAGCGCACGGTCGATGGCGTCAAACTCAAGGCGATGATGCCCACCGCGGAGTACTTCACCAAGGTGATGGACGCCGCCGGGGTCGATAGCGGCAAACCCTACGTCATCGTGCCCACCGGCAACGCCGTGTTCGCCATGGATCGCGGCACCCGCCTGTACTTCCAGATGCGCTATTTCGGCGTACCCGCAGACCAGATCGCCATTCTCAACGGCGGCACCAACGCCTGGATCAACGCCGGCTATCCGGTGAGCACCGCGCCGGCGCCGAAAAAAACCGGTGACTGGAAAGCCGGGCCGGAGGACAAGGCGATCCTGGCCGGGCTGAACGACGTCAAGGAAGCGCTCAAGAGCGGCACCGAGCAGTTCATCGACGCCCGGCCGACGGCGCAATACCTGGGCATTGCGAAAAAACCGATCAACAAAACCGCGGGCCACCTGCCCGGCGCCAAGTCCTTCCCGATCGACGCCATCGTCAAGGACGATCACGGCGCGGCGATGTTCATGAGCGCGGCGGATTACAAAAAAATCTTCCACGACTACGGCATCAGCGACAACGCCCCCACCACGACCTACTGCAACACCGGCCACCTGGCTTCGGGCGCCTGGTTCGTCGTGCACGAAATCCTCGGCAACAAGAACTCCAAGCTCTACGCGGGTTCGATGAACGAGTGGACCAACCTGGGCAACCCCACCGTCGGCCTGCCCGGCTGAGCGGCGCTGCCGCACGGCAAAAACCGGCCTTGTGCCGGTTTTTTTGTGCCCGCAGCCGCCAGAGTAGGGTTTTGTGCGATGCAACAATCATTCGCCGGTGCGCGGCGAATGTAGTCGACGATTTCCAGCGGCGGCGATCGGGTGGAATTGCTGCAGTGCAGCTCAGTGATTTCCCTGAATTTTGTCGGGGCGCTTGTCAGCGCGCGGTCAGTTACGCGCAAAACAATCCGTCAGCTCCCGTGACGTGCGGTAACACTTCGCCGCCGCCGCGGGGACGATGCGTTGCGTTGCAGGCCCGGGCGTTGAGTGTGACCCAGCAGCGACGCCACGCCCATGTCCACATTGAGGAGACTTGAGCATGGCTTCCATTGCAATGGGCGCGCCGGCGCGCCCGATGACCGCAGGCGAAAAAAAGGTGATCTTCGCCTCGTCGCTCGGCACGGTGTTCGAGTGGTACGACTTTTATCTCTACGGCTCGCTGGCGGCGATCATCGCCAAACAGTTCTTTGCCGGTCTGGACCCGGGATCGGCGTTCATCTTCGCGCTGCTGGCGTTTGCCGCCGGCTTCATCGTGCGGCCGTTCGGCGCGCTGGTGTTCGGCCGGCTCGGTGACATGATCGGGCGCAAATACACCTTTCTCGTCACCATCCTGATCATGGGCATGTCGACGTTCATCGTCGGCGTGCTGCCGAATTACGCCGCCATCGGTGTGGCCGCGCCGGTGATCCTCATCGCGCTGCGGCTGCTGCAGGGCCTGGCGCTCGGCGGGGAATACGGCGGCGCGGCCACGTATGTGGCCGAGCACGCGCCGGCGAACAAACGCGGCTCCTACACCTCGTGGATCCAGACCACCGCCACGCTGGGGCTGTTTTTGTCGCTGCTGGTGATTCTCGGCACCCGCACCCTGCTGGGTGAGGAGGCGTTCAACGCCTGGGGCTGGCGCGTGCCCTTCCTCGTGTCCATCCTGCTGCTGGGCATTTCGGTGTGGATTCGACTCAAGCTCAACGAGTCACCGGCGTTCGTCAAAATGAAGGCCGAGGGCAAGGCGTCGAAGGCGCCGCTGACCGAGGCGTTCGCCCGCTGGGGCAACCTGAAGTACGTCATCCTCGCGCTGCTCGGCCTGGTCGCCGGGCAGGCGGTGGTGTGGTACACGGGGCAGTTCTACGCGCTGTTCTTCCTCACGCAGACGCTCAAGGTCGATGGCGTCACGGCCAACCTGCTGATCGCCGCCGCGCTGCTCATCGGCACGCCGTTTTTCATTGTCTTTGGCGCGCTGTCGGACAAAATCGGCCGCAAGCCCATCATCCTGGCGGGCTGCCTGATCGCCGCGGTGACGTATTTCCCGCTGTTCAAGGCGCTGACGCACTACGCCAACCCCGCCCTGTACAAGGCGGTGCAGAACTCGCCGGTGACGCTCACCGCCGACCCGTCGCAGTGCACCTTCCAGTTCAACCCGACGGGCACGGCCAAGTTCACTTCGTCGTGCGACATCGCCAAGCAGATGCTCGCGGCCAACTCGGCAAACTATGAAACCAAGCCCGGCACCGGGCCGGCAGTGATCCAGATCGGCGACAAGACCATCACCGTGGTCGGCGCCAAGGATCTGCCACCCGATGAGTTCAAGGCGAAGGAAGCCGCGCTGAAAAAGGAAATCGGCGCGGCGCTGAAGGCGGCGGGCTACCCGGCCAAGGCCGATCCGGCGCAGATGAACCTGCCGATGGTCGTTGCCATCCTGGCGTTGCTGGTGATTTTCGTCACCATGGTGTACGGGCCGATCGCTGCGGCGCTGGTCGAACTCTTCCCCACGCGCATCCGCTACACCTCGATGAGCCTGCCGTATCACATCGGCAATGGCTGGTTCGGCGGCCTGCTGCCGACCATTTCATTCGCCCTGGTGGCGCAGAACGGCAACATCTACTATGGCCTGTGGTATCCGGTGATCGTCGCTGCCGGCACCTTCATCATCGGCCTGTTGTTCCTGCCTGAAACCAAAGACCGCGACATTTACGCGGCGGACTGACCGGATACGCCCCGCGCGCCGGGGCAGACTCGCCAACAGCACAAAGCCCGCTCGAAGCGGGCTTTGTCGTTGTGGCAGCGGCGCGGGTCACGCCGCTACCAGCGGCTGTTCGACCAGGTTCTGTGCGACGTATTCGACCAGGCTGAGGATGGGTTTGTCCCACCCCGTTTGCTCGGCGCCGGCGAGAAAATTCAGCCGGCAACTGCCGCAGGAGGTCACCAGCGCCTGCGCGCCGCTGCCATCGACCTGCGCGCGCTTGATGGCAAATGCCTGCGCCCGCAGCGGTGCGGCACGGTTGATCAAAAAACCGCCGGCCCCGCCGCCGCAGCACCAGTTCATTTCCTCGGTGTCGCGCGGCTCGCGCAGTTCGGCACCGGTGGCGCGCAACGCCAGCCGCGGCTGCTCGAACACCCCGCCGTGCCGGCCGAGCTTGCACGCGTCGTGGAACATCAACGTGTGCTGCATCCCGCCGCGCAGCTTGAGCCGGCCCTGCGCCACCAGTTCGCCGATCAGCTCGGAAATGGCCAGCACGCGAAAAGGCAGCGGGCCGCCGTGCTCTTCGGCGCCCTCCCAGCGCAGCGCCGGGTAGGCGTGGCCGCATTCGGGCACGATGACGCTCTCGGCCCCGATCTCGATGGCCTGGCGGATCACCGCCTCGGTGGCTTTTTTCTGCGTCTGCTCCACGCCCGAAAGCAGACCGAAATTCGCCGCCTCGTAGCCGTTGCTGCGTAGCGTCCAGTCCAGCCCGGCGGCGTTGAGCACGCGCGCCGTGGCTTCGAGCGCATCCTGGAACAGCAGAATGTCGAGCACCGTGGTGAGCATCAACACCTTGGCCTGCGGTTTGTCCAGGTGCACCGTCACGCCTTTGGCGCGGATGGCCTCGACGGCCTGCCGCAGGTGGTTGGCGTCGGCGCCGAACACCGTGCCGCGCGCGTCCTGCTCGCTTTGCACTGCGCGCAGTTCGTCGGGCGCCAGACCGGCAGCGGCCAGCGCTTCGCGCATCACGTTGACGCCGCGGGCGATGTAGATGCCCATCGGACAGACCATGCTGCAGCGGCCACACTCGGTGCAACTGTCGTAGCACAGCACCTGCCACTGCCGCAGATCGTCGGCGGTGATGTCGGCGGTGAACGGCCGCCACAGCCAGGCCAACGGGGCGAGCTCGCGCCGCCACACCCGGCGCATCAATTCGAGCTTGCGGGTGGGAATGAGGCCGGGGTCGTCGCTTTGCACGCTGAACTGGCAGGCATCGGCGCAATAGCCGCAGCGCACGCAGGCTTCGAGATCGACGGCGAGGTTGCGGTCGATTTTTTCCCGCATCACCGCCTTGGCCCGCTGCACCCGCTCGGCATCGGGCAGGTCGACCTTCGGCGCCTGCTCGGCGAGGTGGGCGATGGCGTTGCCGAACTGCGTATACATCTGCCGGTTCATCATGCCCGTACTCCCCGCCGCGCCATGAACGCGCCGAATTGCGCGCGGCCGAAAAACCAGCTCACGGTGTGGAACAGCTTGCCAAACGGGAACCACACCAGCAGCAGCTCCAGCGCCATGAGGTGGATCGCCAGCCGTGTCGGATCGGCCGAATACAGCCGCGAGGCATAGTGCGCAGATGGCTGACCGATCAGCGCCATGCCGGTGAAGATCACCAGGAACAGCAAGCCCCAGGAGATGTAGTCGTCGGCGCCGGAGATACGGCGCAGCGTCGGGTCCATCAGCCGCATCGCCAGGGCGACGAGCAGCGACACGATGGTCACACCCGCAGCGAGGTACATCACCCAGTCGGGCAGCGCCGGCCAGTTCACGCCCAGATGCCGATGCAAAAAGGCGATGTGCGGCGCGTAGCCGAAGACGATGAGCGCCAGCCCGAGGTGATAGAGGTAAGGGTTGATCGTGGCCAGCGTCGGGCTCGGGCGCGTGCCCGCGCGCGGCAGCATGTGCCGCAACACCGTGCGCCACACCGCACCCTGGACGTGCACCCGACGCGGCGCGGATTGCAGATGCGCCGCCGGGCGGCGCAACAGACCGAGGGTGCGCCACGCCAGTCCAGCAAGGAAAATCAGCACGCTGGCCGCCAACAGCGGCCCCCGCGCCAGGTCGAGCAGTTGCATGGTTCCCACTCCTTCCCGCCCATAATGAGCGCCGTTCAGGCCGTGGCACGCCACCGGGCACGCCGCGTCGCAAAGGCAGCCGATCATAGGCTGCCAGCGTCACGCCGTGCAAGCGTCTGTATATCGGCTTATGCGCATACACCGATGCGAAAAAACATGCGGTTGAACCGGGGATTTTGCTGGGCTATAGTGAACGCATAATAAAAACGTCATGTCCGCCCTCGTCCGTGTGACAGACAGTGAATGCAGGAGACAGCCATGCCAGTTCATCAGGATCCAGCGACGGCGCAGCAGAGCGGCGCGGCAGTGAGCCGCCGGTCGGTCTTGCGCGGCGTTGGCGGTGCAGCCGCGGCGGTTGCCGGTGCCGGGCTGATCGGCACGGACGCGCTGGCGCAGCCGGCCAGCACCGCGGCGCCCCCCGCGGTCCCGGACGCCGCCACCAACCCGGGTTACCGCCTCACGGCGCACATTCGCGCCTACTACCGCACCACGCGCTTCTGATCGGCTGCGACCCGTCTGGCCGCGGCGAGCGGCAGACCGGGTGGCATGACCAGCGCACTCGACTTGGAGGAATGCCATGTTGTTGACCCGTGTGCAGGAGCGGCAAAACGCTGCCAAACCCGCCGCCGAGCAGTCGGCGGTGTGGATCGACCAACTCAAACGCGGTCTGGGCCGGGCGCTGCCGACCATGGATCGGCGCGCGTTTTTGCGCCGTTCGGGGATTGGCGTCGGGCTCGGGCTGGGTGCCGGATTGGTCGGCTCGCAACTGCGCCTGATGCAAAAGGCCAACGCCGCCGATACCCCGGCGCCGGGGGCTGCGGGAAGTCCCAACGTGGTCACGCGGCGCACGGTCTGCACCCACTGCTCGGTGGGCTGTGCCGCCGATGCGATGGTGGAAAACGGCGTGTGGGTCCGGCAGAACCCGGTGTTCGAATCGCCGATCAATATGGGAGCGCATTGCGCCAAGGGCGCGGCGCTGCGCGACCACGGTCGCGGCGACCACCGTCTGCGCTACCCGATGAAGCTGGTCAACGGCAAGTATCAGCGTATCTCCTGGGACCAGGCGCTGGACGAGATTTCGCAGCGTCTGCTGCAGATCCGCAAGGAAAGCGGGCCGGACGCGCTGTTCGTCGTCGGATCGAGCAAGCACAACAACGAACAGGCCTACCTGCTGCGCAAATGGGTGTCGTTCTGGGGGACGAACAACTGCGATCACCAAGCGCGGATTTGCCACTCCACCACGGTGGCCGGCGTGGCCAACACCTGGGGCTACGGGGCGATGACCAACTCGTACAACGACCTGTCGCACGCCAAGGTGGCCTTGTTCATCGGCTCCAATGCCGCGGAGGCGCACCCGGTGTCGATGCTGCACCTGCTGCACGCCAAGGAAAATGGCTGCAAGGTCATCGTGGTCGATCCGCGCTTCACCCGCACCGCCGCCAAGGCGGACATGCATGTGCGGCTGCGCTCGGGAACCGACGTGCCAGTGGTGTTCGGCATCCTCTATCACATCTTCAAGAACGGCTGGGAAGACCAGGCCTACCTCGACGCCCGCGTCTGGGGCATGGACAAGGTGAAGGAGGACGTGCTGGCCAAATGGAACCCCGACGCGGTCAAGGAAGTGTCGGGGGTCGATGGCGATGCGACGTATGCCATCGCCAAAATGCTGCATGAAAACAAGCCCGGCACCATCGTCTGGTGCATGGGGCAGACACAGCACACCATCGGCCATGCCATCGTCCGCGCCTCGTGCATCCTGCAACTGGCGCTGGGCAACGTCGGCGTGTCCGGCGGCGGCACCAACATCTACCGCGGGCACGACAACGTGCAGGGCGCCACCGACGTCGGTCCCAACCCCGATTCGCTGCCGGGCTACTACGGCGTGATCGAAGGCGCGTGGAAGCACTTTGCCGGCGTCTGGGGGGTGGATTACGAGTGGATCAAGGGCCGCTTCGCCCCGGGCATGATGACCAAGCCGGGGATGACGGTGTCGCGCTGGATCGACGGCGTGCTTACACCCAACGACATGGTCGATCAAGGGCCGAACCTGCGCGCGCAGATTTTCTGGGGCCACGCGCCGAATTCGCAGACCCGCGGGCTGGACATGAAAAAGGCCATGGACAAGCTCGACCTGCTGGTGGTCATCGACCCCTACCCGTCGGCCACCGCGGCGATGGCTGCCATGCCCCCCGCCGATCCCAAAGACCTCAACCCCAACCGCGCCGTCTACCTGCTACCGGCGACCACGCAGTTCGAAACCTCGGGTTCGGTTACCGCGTCCAACCGCTCGCTGCAGTGGCGCGAGCAGGTGGTCGAGCCGCTGTTCGAATCGCGCACCGACCACATGATCATGTACCAGCTCGCCGAAAAGCTTGGCTTTGGCAAGGAGCTGGTGAAAAACTACAAAATGGTCCCGGGCAAGGGCGGCATGATGGAGCCGGAGACCGAATCCATCCTGCGTGAAATCAATCGCGGCGTCTGGACCATCGGCTACACAGGGCAAAGCCCCGAGCGGCTCAAGATCCACATGCGCAACATGCATGTGTTCGACGTCAAGACCTTGCGTGCGCGCGGCGGCATCGACAAGGAAACCGGCTACAAGCTCGACGGCGAATACTTCGGTCTGCCCTGGCCTTGCTACGGCACGCCTGAGCTGCGCCATCCCGGCACCGGTATCCTCTACGACACCTCGCTCAACGTCATGGAAGGCGGCGGCAACTTCCGCGCCAATTTCGGCGTCGAGCGCGACGGGCAGTCGCTGCTCGCCGCCGACGGCTCGTGCTCCAAGGGCGCGGACATCCAGACTGGCTACCCCGAGTTCGACTCGGTGCTGCTGAAAAAACTCGGCTGGTGGAACGAGCTCACCGATGCCGAGAAAAAAGCCGCGGACGGCAAAAACTGGAAGACCGACCCTTCGGGCGGCATCATCCGTGTGGTGATGAAAAACCACAGTTGCCACCCGTTTGGCAACGCGCGTGCGCGTGCCGTGGTGTGGAACTTCCCCGACCCGATTCCTCAGCACCGCGAGCCGCTGTACTCGCCGCGGCCGGACATGGTGGTGAAGTACCCGACTTACGACGACAAAAAAGTGTTCTGGCGGCTGCCGACGCTGTTCAAGACGGTGCAGGAGCAGAACATCGACGTGGTCAAAAAATTCCCGCTCATCCTCACTTCGGGCCGGCTGGTCGAGTACGAGGGCGGCGGCGACGAAACCCGCTCCAACCCCTGGCTGGCCGAATTGCAACAGTTCGCGTTCGTGCAGATCAACCCGGCGGTGGCCAACGACCGCAACATCCGCGAGGGCGACGACGTCTGGGTGAGCACGCCCACCGGTGCGCGCATCAAGGTGCGAGCGCGGGTGACCGAAGCGGTAGATCGCACCACGGTGTTCATCCCCTTCCACTTCGCCGGCCACTGGCAGGGCAAGGATCTGCGCCAGTACTACCCCGAGGGTGCGGCGCCGATCGTGCTGGGTGAGGCGGTCAACACCGCCACCACCTACGGCTACGACGCGGTGACCATGATGCAGGAAACCAAGACCACGGTGTGCCAGGTCGAACGCGCCTGACGCGCGCACAGCCCAACGGAGACGAACATGGCCCGGATGAAATTCATTTGCGACGCCGAGCGCTGCATCAACTGCAACGGTTGCGTCACCGCGTGCAAAAACGAAAACGAGGTGCCCTGGGGGATCAACCGCCGCCGCGTGGTGACGATGAACGAAGGCGTGCCCGGTGAAAAATCGATTTCGGTGGCGTGCATGCACTGCTCGGACGCGCCGTGCATGGCGGTGTGCCCGGTGAGCTGCTTCTACCGCACCCCCGAAGGCGTGGTGCTGCACGACAAGGACGTGTGCATCGGCTGCGGCTACTGCTCGTACGCCTGTCCGTTCGGTGCGCCGCAGTTTCCGGCCAACGGCGAGTTCGGGTTACGTGGCAAGATGGATAAATGCACCTTCTGCGCCGGTGGCCCGCTGCCCAACGGCTCGGAGGCGCAGTTCAAGGAGTACGGCCGCGACCGTCTGGCCGAGGGCAAGCTGCCGATCTGTGCCGAAATGTGCTCAACCAAGGCGTTGCTTGCAGGCGACGAAAACGTCATCGCCGACATTCTGCGCGACCGCGTGCTGCACCGTGGCGGTGGCGCCGAACTCTGGGGCTGGGGCACGGCCTACGGCAAAGGCGAGCCGCGCCCCACGCCGTCTACGACGCCGGCCGGCGCGAACCAAGGAGCCTCGTCATGAACCGCCGACTCTCCCTTTTGCTGTGCGGCGCTGCACTGGCGTTGGTGGCCGGGTGCAGCCAGAAACCGCAAACCCTGACGCAGACCGGTGCGCCGCCGTCGCAGGATCCGTGGATGGGCGCCAACCCGGCATTCACCGAAAAAGGCTGGAAAGTCGGCGACCAGGCGAGCTGGCAGCGCGAAATCGACCGCCGCGCCCAGTATCAGAACGAATACGTGCGCATGCGCTAGTGTCCTGTCCCGCTGATACGTGAACAAAGTCGATGCAGCTTCTCGAGGATGGAGTCGGCGGTGGCGGTCCACCTGAAGGGCTGGCAGTTTGTGTTGTAGGTCGCGACGAAGTGATTGATGCG
>JAJZAQ010000053.1 GCA_021799355.1 Pseudomonadota bacterium | reverse complement strand
TCGCCTGCGCGCAGCACGCCGGCGGGGATGGTGACGGTATCGCCCTCCACCCGGCACAGTTCCTGCGGCACGACGGTATCGCATCCCGCGGGCATGACGGCGCCTGTCATGATGCGCACCGCGCTCCCAGCGGGCACCTCGCCGCGGAACGCGTGTCCGGCCAGGCCGCGCCCGGCGATGTGCAGCACGGTGTCGCCCTGCGCCGCCAGGTCGGCGCCGCGCAGGGCGTAACCGTCCATCGCGGCGTTGTCGTGCGCCGGCACGTCGATGGGCGAAAGCAGGTCGCGCGCCAGGATGCGGCCGAGCGCAGAGCGCACCGCCAGGTATTCAACGGCCTGCACAGGCTGCACGCTGCGCTGGATCACGGCCAGCGCGGCATCGACCCGCAGCGCGTTGGGGTCGTAACCGCTGACGCAGGAGATGATGTGGTCGAGGTCGAAAGAGGCGGTCATGATCGGGCAGCGGAGGCGTCCAGGCGTTGCAGATCGTCCAGGGTGTTGATGTTCTCGAAGGCGGCGGCGTCGTCGAACGCCACGACGGCCGTGGGGTGGCGCGCCGTCCACGCATCGATTTTGCTGCCGCCGGACAGGACGAAGGCGCGCAGATCGTCGCGCAGCGTGGCGTCGAGCAGGCAAAACACCGGCTGCAGCCTGCCGCCGGCAAGCGGCAGGGCGATGTGCGCCTGCTGCGCCAGCAGGCCGGCGCCCAGCCGGGCGGCCAGATCGGTTGGCAGCAGCGGCGAATCGCATGGCACGGTCAGCAGGTAAGGGGTGGCGCAGGCGTCCAGGCCGGCGAGAAATCCGGCCAGCGGCCCGGGGTAGCCCGGCAGCGCGTCGCTGAGCACCGGCAGCCCCCACTGGCGGTAGACGTCGAGGTTGCGGTTGGCGTTGAGCAGCACGCTGCCGACCTGTGGGCGCAGGCGCTGCAGCACCTGTAGCGCCAGGGGCTGGCCGCGCCAGGGTTGCAGGCCTTTGTCGATCCCTCCCATGCGGCTGCCGCGGCCGCCGGCGAGGATCAGCCCGGTGATGTCGGCCGGGGAAATGGTGTGCCGTGGGTCAGAGGCGCGGCCGCTCATCGTCCTGTCCATGCCGGGTGGCGTGCGAACTGTCGCCGCGGTGCATCGGCCCTTTCATCACGGTGACGACGAGACAGCCAATGGCCACGGTGAACACCAAGGTGGCATCGAATAGCGTCACCCCCATGCAAACGATGTCGATCAGGTCGCGGGTGGGCTGCGGATCACCGGGCACCAGGCCGGGCTGGTAGCCGGTCTTGATCCACGCACCGACGACCCACGGCAGCGTTACGCCGATGGCGTAGGCCGGCAGCAGCCAGCGGGTGAGCACCCGTTCCAGTCCGGGGGTGCCCAGCGGGTCGGGCGGGCGGGCAGACATGGCGTGGAGGCTACAGCCGGGCGCCGCCCGGGGTGAAATGCTGGTGTTCGTAGCGTTGCTGGCAGGTCGCGCAGCGCAGCACGGTGGGCTCGGCCAGCAGCCGCGCGGTCTCGATCTCCGCCCCGCAGTCGATGCAGATGCCGAACTCGGCGGTGTCCAGTCGCTGCAGTGCGCGGTCGATCGCCGCCAGCTCGGAGGCGTCACGCGCGGTGGCGGCGATTTCCACCGCGTCCATGGCCTCGATCACGGCGTCATCGTCGGTTTCTTCGCGGTGGCTGCGTACCGCCAGCGTGCCTTCTTCGCTGACCGATTCGTCTTGCAGATCGGCCACCATCTGGGCGCGGCGTTGCAGCAGCTTGTCGCGCAGGGTGTTGCGCAGGTCCGGGGACAGGGGCATGGCGTTCTCCTCGAATGCTGTTCAGATGCGCAATGATGCCGCATTGTGCGCCGGGCGGGGGCGCGGCAGCTTGTGCCGGCGCAACACATCATTCGTTGTGCATGAAATGCCGCAGGCGAAAACCGAGCAGCCGCAGCGTGGCGAAATACACCAGCGCGCCCGCCAGCAGCACCCCCATGCCTTGTCCCAGGCGCAGCGCGTCGCCGTGCGCGCGCTCCCAGTGCAGCGTGCTCGCACCCCACAGCAGCAGCGCCGCCAGCGGCAGTTGCGCCAGGGCGATTTTGCCGGCGTACAGCCGCCAGCCCGGCTGCGGCTGAAACAGGCCGCGGCGGCGCAAACCGCGCAGCAGCAGGCTGGCATTGAGCATGGCACCGAGGGAAATCGCCAGCGCCAGCCCGGCGTGACCGAGCCAGGGGACGAACAGCAGGTTCATCAGCTGGGTGCACAGCAGCACCAGCAGGGCGATTTTCACCGGAGTGCGCAGGTCCTGCCGTGCATAAAACCCCGGAGCGAGGATTTTGATGCCGATGAGCGCGATCAGACCGATGCCGTAGGCCCGCAGTGCGCTGGCCGTGGCCAGCACGTCGGCGTGGTCGAAACGCCCGTAGTTGAACAGCATGGACACCAGCGGCTGGGCGAAAATCAGCAACGCGATGGCGCTGGGCAGCGCCAGCACCAGCGTCAGGCGCAGGCCCCAGTCGAGCAGGGTGCTGTACTTGGCGACGTCGTCGCAGGCCACGGCGCGCGACAGGCTGGGCAGCAGCACCGAGCCCAGCGCGACGCCGAGGAGGGCCGTAGGGAATTCCATCAGCCGGTCGGCATACGCCAGCCACGACACGCTGCCCGCGTGCAGGTGCGAGGCGATTTGGGTGTTGATGACGATGGACACCTGCGCCACCGATACCGACAGGCTGGCCGGAAGCATCTGTTTGACCACCCGGTGCACCCCGTCGGAGCGCCAGGCAGCGAGAAAGTGCAGACGGAAACGCGGTACCACCGCATAGCGGCGCAGCGCCGGCCACTGCACCGCGAGTTGCGCCACGCCACCGAGCATCACGCCGATGGCCAGGGCGTGGATGGACGGCTGCACCAGCCGGTGCAGGGCGACGGCGGCGCCGATGATCGACAGATTGAGCAGCGCCGGCGTCACCGCGGGGACGGCAAAATGCTTCCAGGTGTTGAGGATGCCCGCAGACAGGGCGACGAGCGAAATCAGCCCGGCGTAGGGAAACATCAGCCGTGTCATCCACACCGCGGAGTCGAATGCCGCCGGGTGCAGCCCGGACGCGGTCAGCCACACCAGCAGCGGGGCGAGCAGCACACCGGCCAGGCTGATTCCCGCCAGGATCCACAGCAGCGCGGTGGCCACCTGGTCGATCAGTTCCTGCGTCTGCGCTGCCGTCTTGGTTTGCCGGGTTTGCGACAGCAGCGGGACGAAGGCCTGAGAAAACGCGCCTTCGGCAAACATCCGGCGCAGCAGGTTGGGCAGGCGGAAAGCGACGTTGAACGCGTCGGTCCAGCCGCTGGCGCCGAAGTAGGACGCCACCATGATCTCCCGCAGCAACCCGGTGATGCGCGACGTCAGCGTCAGCAGCGAGATGGTCGAGGCGGCCTTGAGGAGATTCACCGCGCCGCATTATAGGGAGCTGGCCGCCTGGCTTTGCCCGGCCGTGTCTTGCGCTTTCGGGTTTCGTCTATAATGACTCGTTTTTCGAGCAGGCAATACAGAAGGATTTTCGATATGGCAACCAAAGCCGCAGCCAAGAAGAAAAGCGTTCGCACCCCGTCTGGGCGCAAACGCGCACGCCAGTCCGTCAAAGCCAACGCCGCGAATACCGCGCTGCGTTCGCGTTTTCGCACCGCGGTGAAAGCGGTGCGCAAAGCCATCGCCACCGGCGATCACGCCAAGGCCATGGAGGCGTTCAAGGCCAATGCTCCCGTGCTCGACTCCATCGCCGACAAAAAGATTTTCCACAAGAACACTGCCGCGCGTCATAAGAGCCGCCTGAACGCGGCGATCAAGGCGCTGGCCGCCTGAACAGCGCTTGCCTGCTCCGGTTTGCGCTCTGGCGCAAACCTTCTGCCAAAGAAAAAGCCCGCTGGCGATAGCGGGCTTTTTCTTTGCGTCCTGCCCCGCAGCGGCGCGGGCGGCCGGGGCCGCTACGCCCTGCGTCGAGATCCGCTTCAGGTCGTCTGCAGCAAGGTCTTGAGCGCATCGCGCGCCAAATCGAGGTTGTCAATGGCGGGCTCTGCCGGGTCTTCGGGGCGCAGGCAAGCCTCGATCACGTCGAGCTGGTTGTCGCGGGCGAAATGCAGCAGAAAGTCGAAGGCCATCGGCTCGATGTCGCGCAGCGACTCGCTGACCACCAGGCAGCGCACGCCGTCGATGACGGTGGGCAGGCAGTACGGCGAGTAGCCCAGATGCGCTTCTTTGCGGCAAAGCCCCGCCGGGCGGAACCGCGCCATCAGACTGGCCAGGCGCTCGGCCCAGTCGCTGGGGCGAAACACGCGGCCGTCGGCGGTGATGCCGCGGATGAAAATTTCCCGGGGTTTGACGAGTTGTGCGGAGGAGGGTAGGGCGCTCATGGCTGAATCCTTGGGAAGAGGCAGTTTTGCTGCGGTGCCGCAATTATGCTGCAGTGCAGTATTACCGGGTAAACCCGAAGGGTGATTCTGTGTTGCAGTTGCAACAAATACTCCCCAGGGTGTGTGCAGCCGGCCAGCATCCCCCTGCTCCCTATAATCCAGCCTTTCCCCGGTGGGGTCGCGCGATTGCCGTGTCTGCCGCCGGGTTTGCTTTTTCCGCCAGGGAGATGGGCTGATGTCTTCGCATTTGATGAATACCTACGCGCGCTTGCCCATTGCGCTGTCGCATGGCGACGGGGCCTGGGTGTGGGACACGCAGGGCCGGCGCTATCTGGATGCGCTGGCAGGCATTGCCGTCAACACCCTGGGTCACGCGCATCCGCGGCTGGTGGCGGCGATTGCCGATCAGGCGGGCAAGCTCATCCACACCTCCAACCTGTACGAAATTCCGCTGCAGGAGCAGCTCGCCGCGCGCCTGTGCGCGCTCGGCGGGATGGACGCGGCGTTTTTTTGTAATTCCGGGCTGGAGGCCAACGAGGCGGCGATCAAACTGGCGCGGTTGTACGGCCATCACCGCGGCATCGCCAGGCCGCAGATCGTGGTGTTCGAGCGTGCATTTCATGGGCGCTCGCTGGCGACGCTGTCGGCCACCGGCAATCCCAAGGTGCAAAAAGGTTTCGAGCCTTTGGTCGAGGGATTCGTGCGCATCGCGCTCAACGACGCCTCCGCGCTGCAGCAGGTGGCGCATACCCATGCCGACGTCGTGGCGGTATTCGTCGAGGCCATTCAAGGCGAGGGAGGGATTCAGCCGGCCCACGCCGATTTTCTGCAGGCCGCGCGCGCCCTGTGCGACCGTCATGGCTGGCTGCTGATGATCGACGAAGTGCAATGCGGCACCGGGCGCACCGGCAAATGGTTTGCCCATCAGTGGGCCGACGTCAGACCCGACGTGATCGCGCTGGCCAAGGGGCTGGCTTCGGGCGTGCCCATCGGCGCCATTCTGGCGCGAGGCGCCGCGGCGACGACGTTTGGCCCCGGACAGCACGGCACGACCTTCGGCGGCAATCCGCTGGCCTGCCGCGCCGCGCTGGAGACACTGGCGGTCATCGAGGACGAGGAGCTGCTGGCCAACGCCGCGGCACGCGGGCAGCAAATCCTGCATGCCCTGCGCCATGCATTTGCCGGGGTCGATGGGGTGATCGAGGTTCGCGGCCAGGGTTTGATGATCGGCGTGGAACTCGACCGTCCTGCCACCGAACTGGTGCGGCATCTGCTCGACCGCGGGGTGTTGCTCAACGTCACGCAGGAGCGGGTGATCCGGCTGCTGCCGCCGCTGATTTTCACCGCGGAGCAGGCCGACCTGCTGGTGCAGCAACTCGTGCCGGCGGTGCGCGGGTTTTTGCAGGCTCCGGCGCAAGGTTGACTGACGAGGAGGCGAGATGAAAACCCCATTGCGGCATTACCTGCAATTTACCGATCTGTCCCGCGAGGAGTACGAGTACATCTTTGCCCGTGCCGCGCTGATCAAGGCCAAGTTCAAACGCTATGAACCGCATCAGCCGCTGGTCGACCGCACGCTGGCGATGATTTTCGAAAAGCACTCGACGCGCACCCGCCTGAGCTTCGAGGCAGGGATGCACCAGTTGGGCGGTGCGGCGATCTACATCAACACCCGCGACAGCCAGCTCGGCCGCGGCGAGCCCATCGAGGACGCGGCGCAGGTGTTTTCGCGCATGGTCGATCTGGTGATGATCCGCACCTACGGTCAGGACATCGTCGAACGCTTTGCTGCGCACTCGCGCGTGCCGGTGATCAATGGCCTGACCAACGAGTTTCACCCCTGCCAGATCCTCGCCGACGTGATGACCTTCATCGAGCATCGCGGCCCGATTCAGGGCAAGACCGTGGCCTGGATCGGCGATGCCAACAATATGTTCTACACCTGGCTGCAGGCGGCCGAGGTGCTGGATTTCCGGTTGCACTTTGCCGGGCCAAAGGGGTATGGAGTGGATTTCGCCCGTCCGGGTTATCCGGTGAGTGCGGCGCAGGCGGCGCATCTGCGGGTGTTCGACGATCCGCTGCTGGCTTGCGAGGGGGCGCATCTGGTGACCACCGACGTCTGGACCAGTATGGGCTTCGAAGCGGAAAAGCAGGCGCGCGAGCAGGCATTCAAGGGCTTCATGGTCGATGCGCGGATGATGTCGCGCGCCGACCCGCAGGCGGTGTTCATGCACTGCCTGCCGGCGCACCGTGGCGAAGAGGTCGCAGCCGAAGTCATCGACGGCGCGCAAAGCGTGGTCTGGGATGAGGCGGAAAACCGTCTGCACGGACAAAAAGCCCTCATGGAGTTCCTGCTGCTGGGGCGGTTGGACTAGGGTCTGTTCACGCAGAGAACGTGACCAGACCCCAAACCTTTTGGGGGAGGTAGCGGCCGCGTTGCGCTTGCACCCGCCCTAAGACGGATTTAAGGCCGGCTGCAGACAATTTCTCCCATTGGGGCCCTGCGCTGCACGAGGTCCCGGGAGCACAGCATGTCGTCGTTGGAACAACCGTCGTTGCACACCGTGTCGGGTGACGGTGTGCCGCATGTCGCCTTGCCGTTGCCGCCAGCGGCATCCGGTGAGCCGTCGGCACCGGATCGGGTCGCGATGCGCCGGCTGCGTTGGGCGCGTATCGCCTTTGGCGTGTTTTTTGCCATCAATCTGGGGCTGCACTTCGCCCCGCCGTATGCCGCGCAGTTCGCCGTGCACGTCCAGCAAGCCGCCCAGGCGCCGGGACAGCCGCACTGGCTGGGCGTCTGGGCGCAGGAAGTGTTGAACGTCATGGGGGCAGTCGGCATGCCGCGGGCGATGGCCGTGCTGTTCGGTGTCGAAGCCCTGCTGACGGTCGGCCTGCTCACCGGCTGGGGATTTCCCGCTCTGGCGTGGCTCGGCCTGGTCTACGAGCTGGTGATGTGGAGCACGGTGGGCGGGCTCGGCGGGCCGTATACCAGCGGCGCGACCGATCCGGGCACAGCGATCGTCTACGCCCTGGGATTCGCGCTCTTGCTGCTCCTGCGCGGCTGGCAGGGAGCGGCGTGGGCGGGCACACCCTTGCGCCCGCCGGGGCGGCTGCGCGTGATCGCGGCGTTCTGGTTGTTTGGCGCGCTCTGGGCGTTCGATGCCTGGTGGAAATGGCAGCCCGGTTTTTTGCAGCATTTCGCCGGCTATCTGACGTCGGCACAAGCCGGTCAGCCCGGATGGATCGCGGAATGGATCGCCGTGTTCATCGGTTTGGGGCAGGCGATCGGCATGCGGCAGTTTGCCGTGCTCGCTGCGCTGGCGGAAACCGCGCTTGCCGCCGGTCTGCTCCTTTCGCCTTGGTTGCCGACGGCCTGGCGCCGTATCGTGTTATGGGGCGGTTTGCTGTACAGCCTGTTGCTGTGGAGCACGGCCGAGGGGTTCGGCGGCCCTTACGGCCCCGGGTTTACCGGCAACAAAGGGGATGTGCTTGGTACGGCGTCGGTTTACGCCTTGATGTTCCTGTTTTTGCTCGCGGCGCACACCTGGCTGCAGGCGCCGTCTGCCCGGTCAGCGCCGCCGGACTGAAGGCGCGTTGTGCCGCATGACAGGCCGCGGCGACGCTGGTAAAACCGGAGCGATGGAGTTTGACGTCGTCATCGTTGGTGCGGGTTCAGCGGGTTGCGTCCTTGCCAACCGGCTGAGTGCCGATCCGTCACGCCGGGTGCTGCTCATCGAGGCCGGGGGCGGCGACTGGCATCCTTTCATCCGCATGCCCGCAGGCATCGCCAAACTGGCTGGTCAGCGCCGCTTCAACTGGAACTACGCGACCGAGCCCGAGCCGCAACTCGATGGACGCAGGCTGTGGTGGCCACGCGGCAAGGTGTTGGGCGGATCGAGCTCGATCAACGCCATGTGCTACGTGCGGGGTGCGCCGCAGGACTATGACGGCTGGGCGCAGGTCTGCGCGGAGCCGGGGTGGGGATGGGAGGCCGTCCTGCCGTTGTTCCGCGAAATGGAGTGCAACAGCCGCGGGGCGAACGGGTTTCATGGCGATCGCGGTGAACTGTGTGTCAGCGACCTGCGTCATCACAACGTCCTGACCGCGGCGTTCATCGACGCCGCCCGCAGCTACGGCCTGCCGCACAATCCAGACTTCAACGGGCCGCAGCAGCTGGGCGCTGGGCTGTACCAGGTGACGCAGTGCAAGGGTTTGCGGCATTCGAGCGCTGCGGCTTTTCTCGCTCCCGTGCGCCACCGTGGCAATCTGCGCGTGCTGACGCGCACCTTGGTCGAGCGCGTGCTGATCGCCTCGGGGCGGGCGGTGGGCGTGCAGGTGCGCAGCGCCGGTGGAGTGCGCCGGATTTCCGCGGGTGAAGTGGTGCTGTGTGGCGGGGCCATCAATTCCCCGCAATTGCTCATGCTGTCGGGAATCGGCCCGGCTGCGCATCTGCGTGAGCTGGGTATTCCTTTGGTGTGCGACCTCCCCGGTGTCGGCGGCGACCTGCAGGATCATCTGGACATCTGCCTGCTAACGCGCTGCACGCAGCCCGTCACTTACGACAAAGTGAACGTCTTGACCACGGCGCTGCGGTTCTGGCTCACCCGCCAAGGCATCGGCACGTCCAACGCCGCGGAGGGAGGAGGTTTTTTGCGCTCGCGTCATGCCACCGACGCCCGCTGCGACATCCAGTTCCACTTCGTTCCCGCCCTGCTCGACGACCACGGACGCGGCCGCCTCCCGGGGTATGGTTACACCCTGCATGCCTGTGTGCTGCATCCCCGCAGCCGAGGCCGCGTGCGGCTCGCCAGCGCCAATCCCGCCGCCGCACCGCGGATCCACGCCAACTACCTCAGCGACCCCGAAGGGTTCGATTTGAGCCGCATGATCGAGGCCGTCAAAATTTCCCGGGAGCTGCTGGCGCAGCCTGCCTTCGCCCGTTGGCGTGGCGGGGAAATTTTTCCCGGCGAGCATGCCAGGACGCAGGCCGAACTTGAACGCTTCATCCGCCGCAAGGCCGAAACGGTTTATCACCCGGTGGGCACCTGCCGCATGGGCCGGGACGCGCACAGCGTAGTCGACGCGCAGCTGCGCGTTCACGGTGTGACCGGGCTGCGCGTGGTCGACGCTTCGGTCATGCCCGAGATCACCACTGGCAATACCAACGCACCGACCCTGATGATTGCCGAGCGCGCCAGCCGCTGGATGACGGCAGCCGCGCCAGAGGCTGGTCATGCAGGCCAGGCATCATCTGACACCTGCGCTGTAACCTATTGATTTATTTGATTTTTTGGTGCCGGGGGCGGGACTCGAACCCGCACGCTTTTAAGGGCGGTGGATTTTGAGTCCACTGCGTCTACCGATTCCGCCACCCCGGCCAGGGTGCGTCGCTTGCGTGTGGTCTGTCAGCGACGAAGCGCAAAGTATACATCGCCGCCCCAGAAGGCCGGCCGCAGTCAGGGTGCGCGCTGTCTGCGGCGCGCAATCCAACCGGACGGTTTGACTCCTGCGAATTCCGCACAAGTTTCGGGGGTTATGCCGTATGACGCATGATTGCGTCGATCCCCTCATACCGAAGCGAATGCCCATCATGCCGAAAATCCCCCTGAAAACCGGCAGTCTTCAGGTGAGAACGTCGGACATCGTCTGGTTTGTCGTTTTGTGCATCACTTTTGTCGGCTGTGTGTGGGTGCTGTCGTCCACGGCGCAGCGGGCGCAGCCCACGCATCCCGTACCTATGACGGCAACGAAAAATCTCTCTGTCCTGGCAGCGACGGCGGCCAACTCCGCGGGGCACACGCAGGAATGGCTCGGCCGCGATCGGCGCCGCACCGCGCCGCCGCAGTGAACCGATTTCATCCCGTTGGGCTGGACGTACACTGTTCCCCCATCGGGCAAGGCAATGGTCTGCACTGCGTCTTGCATCTCGTGTCCATGCCATTTTGTTTCCCTGCGGGGCAGGAGGGCTTGCACCTCAGCCTGCCATTGCAGGGACGTTTCTGAAAGCAACGCCCATGCAGTACGTCGTGGCCAATCGCGTTCCGGTCCGTCCAGAATTTCATGCAGCGTTCGAAGAGCGTTTTCGCCAGCGTGCCGGGGAGGTGGAAAAGCAACCCGGCTTTGTTCGTATGGAAGTCCTGCGCCCGGTCGATCCGGAAGCTCCATACGTCGTGCTGACGCACTGGGAAAGCCGCGAGGCGTTCCAGAACTGGGTGCGCAGCGACGATTTCAAGCGCGCACACCAACATCCGAATCCATTGCCCAAAGAAGCATTTGGCGAGGGCGGTGGGCTTGAGCAGCACGAGGTCATCATCGCGGCCGGCAGGGGCGTTTGAATGCAGCCGGCTGCCCCGAGGTAGCGGCACAATGCCGGGCGTCACCCACTCCCCGAATAGCACACCATGCCCGGCCCGACCGTCGATTTCTGGAACGAACGCTTTCGCACCGGCACCACCGGCTGGGATCGTGGCGCGGTCCATCCCCGGCTGCAGCAGCAGCTGGGTGATGGCACACTCAAGCCCTGTCGCATCCTGGTGCCTGGGTGCGGCGCCGGACACGAGGTGCTGGCGCTGGCCACAGCAGGCTTTGACGTCACCGCGTTGGACTACGCCGATGAGGCGGTGCAGCGCGTTCGCACCCGGCTCGCGGCTTCCGGGCTGCGCGCCGAAGTGGTGCAGGCCGACGTGCGCAACTGGCAGCCCGCGCAGCCGTTCGACGCGGTATGGGAGCAGACCTGTCTGTGCGCCCTCTACCCGGACGACTGGCCGCGCTATGGCGCGCAACTGCATCGCTGGCTGGCGCCGGGCGGCTGGCTGCATGTGCTGTTCATGCAGGTGCCGCGACCCGGCGCGGCGCAGGGCTGGGTCGAAGGTCCGCCGTATCACTGCGACATCAACGCGATGCGCGCCGTGTTTCCTGCGACGCACTGGCGTTGGCCCAAGCCGCCCTACGCGCAGATTGCGCACGGCGATGGCCCGCAGTTCGAGCTCGGGCTGGTGCTGGAACGCACGCCCGGCTGATCGGGTCGTGCAAGCGGAGGTGCGTACAGTTCTTCGCGGCACAATGGCGAGCCAGCGCCAAGCCGGTATTGAGCAGCGGCGCAAAACTCGCTGGCAGTCGGGCTGCCGGACTCAGGCCACGCCCGGTCATTGCTGCAGTTCTCAGCGGGCGGCAGTGTGCCTTGTGGCGCGCCGCAGTGCATCGGCGCGTTCCCACGGATCATGGATGCCCGAAACGAAAAAGCCGGCTTTACGCCGGCTCGTTTTTTCGTGTCTTTTCACTGCTGCAATCCGCTTTTGACACTCCTCTATCGGATTGTGGTGCCCAGAAGAGGACTCGAAGATATCGTATTTATGAGGCTTTCCGTAGGTTTGGTGCAAATCCTGGTGCAAGTTTCCAAGATTGGGAAGCGAACTCGCAGCGAACAAGCCAACAGCGTGATTGAGTCTATCAACGGCGCAAAAGCGACATCAGCGTGCGGTCCTGGGGCGTCCGCCCTTGGACGTTGGCGTGCCTTCGCGATGGTTCGTTGTCCATTCGATCACTTCCGCGGCGCTCCAGCGCGGCGTGCCACGCACTCCGGCAACAGTCGGCAAACGGATCGCTTTGGGAAAACCGGGCATCAACGCGTAGCGCTCGGACACTTGACGGGTGCCAACCTTGAGGTAGGCGGCGATTTCCTTGGCGCTCCATAGTTCAACGTCAATGGGCACGGGACGTGCAATGCGCTGCGCAATCGCGGTGGCAAGCGCGTCAAGCTCGGCATTCAGGGCTGGCAAATTGGCTGCTGCATGCATGAGGTATCTCCTTGCATCCATTTCACGTCACGCATCCTGAGTTGCAACCTCGAAAAACATGAAAATCGCCCCATCATTTGGAGGCGTATAAAGGGGGCGGCTTCTTGGTCAAGATGGGCAGGCCCGTCATGGCCGTGCCGCGGATGATCTCCGGAATCGTCCATGCGCAGGCGAAGGCGAAGGCGAAGGGCAGGGCGGCGAACCATCCCATCGCGGCCGCTTGACGTCGAAGACGCCGCGCGAAGGCTCCGAACAACGCTCCCGTGAGCGCGTGGTAGCTCCCCAGATAGACCAGCAGTAGGTACTCGGGCGCCACGGACAACTGCGGCCACTCCCGCGCGATGCTGGATGGGAACCAGGACATCCCCGCGAAAAACTCGCCCAGCCCGAAGCACAGCCCGATCCACGCCGCGAAGGCTGATCGGCATGCCCGGCCTTCGCGGCCGGCTGACTTGACGAGCAGCACGAAGAATCCGCCGACCGCGAGGCATGCCAGGTAACCCAGGTCATCGTGGCCGAACGACAGCCCAAGGCCGGCGCCCAGGACGGCGGCCGTGAGCCCTGGCGCCAGCGATCCGATCACCGCAGGACGGCGATTTTTGGCATGGCTGCGGGATGTGTCGGCCTCTGGAGAGATTTCTGGAATGGGCACGGCGGTGATGCTTGGAAAACGTGACCGTTGCGTCAAACCCGGACCGCTCGTTTTTGGGTTTCCTGCTAGATCAAAGACTTGCGTGGGGTCCGCGCGTTTGGGCGCCCAATTTCTGGAGGCATTGGGCGCCATGCACTTCGACGATGGTCGAGGTGCCACTCACGCTGGGCGTTGCAAAACCCGCCATGTTCTGCGCGCTTTTGGCGGTCCATCGGCACACCCAAAGGCGGATGATTGAGAGGACATCTGCCGCGCCTGCGTGGAGATGTCCGGTTTCTCAACTCCGCCAGAAGGCGAAATCATGTCGATGAGTCAAACTGAGATCGCGCTCAAGCGCGAAATCGAGGCCGGCTTCCAGGTCATCGAGCAATACGGTTACACGGACAAGCGGGTGATCAGCATCGACCTGGCCATCGTGAGGTCAGCCGAGGTTTGCGTCGTCCGCAACGGCGGACATCCTGACGACCGGCGCCAAGGCTGGGATCTGATGGAAATCGAGTCTCGGGAGCAAACCGACCTGGATTTCGCCGTCGAACGCGCCCAGGCCAAATTCTGGAAACTGCGTTCACGCGAAAACGGCAGGGCGCTGCTTTACAAACCGTCCTGCGCAAAGGAAGCCTGGGACGAAGATGGCGAAGCGGCATTTGCTTCGCGCATCGAGGGTTTTTGAACCTCGGGGGATTGGCTGCAAAGCCTTGCCCAATGTGACTATCGGGGGGTCCCATTGGGCAGGGTTTTGAGCGTCCATCATCAACACCGCCATGAGCGGGAAGGGACGTACAGTGAATACCATAACTATGGAAATTTTCGAGGCCATCGAAGGCCAGGTCGGTCACGACCTGAAGATGAGGGCTAAACGCCGAACTTGCGTCGCGTACAAAATTTGATACACTGATGTAAGGGAGGCGTATGAGCGAAAAGCCGATTGACTGGCGAGGGTCTTCGCTGCGAGACATCAAGGATGACGACATCTTCACACCGAATGCCCGCAAGGAGGCCGGACACCAGCTCAGCCGGGTTCAGGCAGGACTTGAACCCGATGACTGGAAGCCGTTTGACGTGGTTGGTGTGGGAACGAAAGAAATCCGCATCAATCTCGACGATGGTTGGTTTCGTGTGATGTACGTCGCTAAGTTTCCGGAAGCAGTTTATGTGTTGCACTGCTTCAAGAAGAAGACGACTTCAACCAGCAAACACGACAAGGAGATGACGGCTGTTCGCTACAAGGCCGTTATCCAGGAAAGGAGTCAGAAATGAGCATCGAGACCAAATCCATGCACATGACCCCTGTCGGCGGCAACGTGTTCGCTGACTTGGGGTTTGAGCCGGAAGAAGCGGAAGCGCTGAAGGCCGAATCGCAACGCATCATCTCCGAGAAGCTGGCCATCAAGAATTCCCTGATGATCGAGCTGGCGGGGTGGATTGAAGCGAAAAAGCTCAAGCAAGCTGAAGCGGCGGAAATTCTCGGCGTGACACGTCCGCGTGTTTCCGACGTCATCAACAAGAAGGCCATTAAATTCACCATTGATGCATTGGTGGACATGCTGGCACGGACAGGCAAGCACGTTCAGTTGTCTGTTCAGTAACTCTCACCCACCCCCGCGCAGTTCTGCTGCCGGGGGTTTTTCATGTCTGAAATAAGCAAATGACTTCTTGTCTGGTTGCCTCGGGCGACTTTTATCCGTCTACCGACAAAATTTCCGGATACCGGGAAAAACAAACGCCCCGCGCCAGAAATGGCCGGGGCGTTGTCATTGGTGGAGTCGGTGGAACGCGATCAGATTTTCAGCAGCCGACGAATCCATGATTTTGGGCGATCCAGCGGCAGCTTCCGCTCCACGGTCGTGCGCGCGCCCGCTGCGCCATCCAGCGTCTCGCCTTCGGCGCCATCTTCCGCGAAGACCCACGTCTCCGGCGGGTCGCCCTCATCTTCGTCGTTGACGAGACCGGCGACATGGATCCTGCCGGCGTAAGCGTCTTCACCGGGGTACTGGTAATCGAGGATGAACAGTCGGCCAGTGTCCAGGATGCGGGCGTCACAGACCGTGTAATCTTCGCAATCCGGGCACTGCCCCGCCGCCTCGATCAGCACCGCGCGCTCGAAGCGGGTGATCCGACCATGCGGTTCGAGTGTTTTTCCGCAGTACCGGCAATATAAATGGGGCTGGTCGATGCGCGTGCCATTGCCAAGCACCACGGGAAAGTGATGCGTGATCGTCGGCTGCCTCAGCAGAAAATGAGCGTGAGGATCCTCTTTCCAGTACCCGGTGGACGGGCCTTCGTCTTCATTTTCGTCGTACCCATGGATGGGGACGACATTGCTGGGTTTGGGCATGAGCTTCATCTTGTTCTCCTGCTTGCATCATCGCACGCACATGGGGCGACGCAACCCCGGGCGCGACACTTGGGCGCCCGAGGCTGGCCGGACCCATCAAGCCATGCGCGTCGCCACCTTCCAGAACCCGCGCGCATTCGCCAGCACGGGCCTGGGCAGCACGCTGAAATCCACCCCGGCGAACACCTCGCGCATGGCGTCCTCGAAATACTGCGCGCCGCCGCCCGCCAGGATCAAGTGATCCACCCGCACCTTGTTGCTCTGCTGGCTGCGCTGCAGCATCTCGGCCATGCGCTGGGCGATGATCCTGGCGCCCTTGCGCACCGTCTGCCGATACTCCGAGAAATCGATGCTGCCGACGCCGACCAGGGAGATCTTGCCGCGCTCCAGCCCGTCCTCGACCGTCTGGATGTCGATGCGCGCGTTCGGATGCTTGCGGGTGATCGCCACCGAGACATCTTTCAGGAGTTCAGACACCCCGCCGTCGAACGCCCCCGACAGATCTGGAATGATCACATGGCCGCGCATGGCGAACCAGTCGAACGTTTTGTAGCCCGGGTCGGCCACGATCACCGTATCGCCGTCCGGCGGCGGCACGGTCAGGCGTCCGCGCCAGTCCGTCATCGCGCCGACCGGCTGCGGTATGACCTTGATCGCTTTCGCACGCACGAACACCGTGTCCTTCCCATAGGCGGTGCGAAGTTTTGCCGGGACCGGAACCTCGAAACCCTTGCCCATTTCCGCCGCCAGACCATCGCGGAACTTGCCGAAGCTGTAGACAGGCAGGCCCACCACGAGCGCGTCGACCCACTCGACCACCTCGCCGAGATCCTTGAACGCCATGTACAGGGCTCCCGCGACCAGCGCACGGTACTGCGGGGTATGGATGTCGTCGTCGTGCAGCGTGCGCCCATAGACGGCGGTGGACGGGCCGACGACATAGTGGCGGCCGTCCACCTGCACCAGCACCTCGTCGGTCTGCCCGGTCGAGGACAGGGCAGGCACCGGCGCGCTCACCTGCGGAGCTGGCGTGGCGACATGGATGGGATGCGGCGCCGCGGCTTGCCCGTAGAGCATGGCCGTCCCCGCGTAGAGGACTTGTTGAATCGCCCTGGCGCGATGCTGCTTGCCGGGGCCATGCGGAAGCGTGCCAGTCCCTCATATAATGACTTCAACGCTGGGTCTTCCGGGTCGATGGTGAGATTGAAACGCACGCTTTTTCCTCACGATTTGGATTTCGAAAAACAGACCACGTCAAGCCAACGCGGATGAGCCGGCTCCAGGCGAGAAATCCGCGGATTAGGTCGAGAAACCGAGTCAATCCACGTCAAGGCCATGCAGTTGTTCTACACCGACATCGTGCATGCGCAAGCCGGTGGCGCCGGAGCCGAAAAATGACCTGCGCGACACGGGATTCGACCCACACAACCCCCGGTATTCGGTTTAGGATGCACCAAGTCCGTCACCGGGCACCGATTTTCCAGTCCCCGCACAAGCGGAATGAGTCTTCGACCGGCATGCCCGGCGATCGCGTCCCAGTCTCTGGTGCGCAACCAGTGCTCCATGCGAGCCCATGACGCGCCGACCGCCGCCAGGCGGTTTTTTTGGCGCCCCTCACCAGAAAAAACAGCAGAACCCTGAGTGAGGCAAGAACCGTGTCCACGCGCGCTTTTCCAGGCGTCAAAGACACCCTTCACCCTCCAGTATCAGAAAAAATCTTCGCCTCAGAAAGCTGGGCCAGGCAGCCCGCATCGTCGTTTCGCACTCACCCTTGACTGGGTGTGGCGGGCGCGATGAAGCCATCACTCCCGAGGGAGCATGGCCGCCCGATCAAGGTCGGGTCTCAGATCATTCAAGCGTTGATGCCACGCTCCGGCATCCGCATGGCCCCCGTCAACGGGCCTGTTCCCTCTTCACAGAGGGAGACCACCACCCGCAAGGGCGTGGCAGTTGAAAGCGGTGGCGACTGCTTTTGACTGAATTCGGGACTCCTGAAGCAATTTCGCCCCTCGTATACGAGTG
>JAJZAQ010000011.1 GCA_021799355.1 Pseudomonadota bacterium | reverse complement strand
CCAGGCCCAGACCGCCCGCCGCCGGCGGCGCCACGGTGATGAACAGCATGGGCAGCAGGCGGCGCGGCAACATGCCGTGTGCGGCCAGGCGCACCATGAACAGCACCTGACCTTGAAGGACGCAAATCCCAGCAGCACGAAAAACAGCGCTACCCCCCAGGCCCCCTCCGCGGCTTCGACCGGCGCACCCAGTTGCGCCAGGCCCAGACCGCCCGCCGCCGGCGGCGCCACGGTGATGAACAGCATGGGCAGCAGGCGGCGCGGCAACATGCCGTGTGCGGCCAGGCGCACCATGAACAGCACCTGAACCAGAGGGAAAAAGAATGCGCCGATCGTCCACTGTGCGGCGCTCCAGGCACGGAACCCTAGATCGACGCCGGCCAGCGGCACGATCACATTGCCCGCTGCGGCAAGAAACAGCGCCGGAGTGACGCCGTTCCAGTTCGGCCCCTTGTCGCCGGCGGCGTGGAGCCGGAAGCGGTGAAACACCCAGACGGTGACGGCGAGTTGCGCCAGCGCCGCCAGCGCCCAGTACGCTGCCAGCCAACTCCCGGACAAGCGCAGCACCTGCACGGCAAAGCCGGCGACGACCAGCATGGCCATCGGGATCATGGCAACGAGCGGATGACGCACCGGGTGACGCAGATCGGCCAGCAGATCGGGGGTATGGCGATACAGCCGCACGGCGGTGAGCACGAGCAGCACGCCCAGGGCGACGATCGCCGCCCAGCCCAGACCCAGCGCAACCGCCGCGGCAGGTGCGCCGAGCAATGCCGTGGACTGGTGCCAGGCCAGCGCCAGCCCGCCCCAGCCCATGACCAGGGCGAACCAGCCCGGGGCGAGGTATTTCAGCCGCGGCGTCGCCGTGCGCGCCATCGTCACACCGGCTCAGCTGCAGCAGTTGGCCTTGGAATCGGGCACGCCGAGTTTACGCAGGAAGAACCCGAGCGGGCAGCGGTTGCTGAAGCCAAACTGCAGCAAATTGGCGCCGACAAACGCAGTGAACAGCAAAAACCACTGCGAGACGTACAGCGGGCTGGCCGGGGCGCCCAGCAGCACCGAAATCAGGATGAAAGTTCCCGCGATCACACGGATGTAACGTTCGACGGTCATTGCAAAATCTCCAAAGTGGTGTCGTATGAAATCAGACTCCGGCAGCGTGCACGGGTTCAGCCGGCGTGGCAGGCGGGTTGGAAGGCGGACTAGGAGGTGTTTTTGGTTTCACCCGGATCTGCCAGACGTAGTAGAGCAGAGGAATGACGATCAGCGTCAGGATGGTCGACAGCAGCGTGCCGAAAATCAGCGACACCGCCAGACCGCCAAACACCGGGTCGGACACCATGATGGCCGAGCCGAACATGATGGCCAGCGCGGTAAGCAGGATGGGCCGCAGCCGCACCGCCCCGGCATGCGCCACGGCCTCTTCCAGCGTCGCACCGCGGGCGCGGTAGTCGAGGATGAAGTCGATGAGCAGCAGCGAGTTGCGCACGACCACACCGGCCAGCGCGATGACGCCGATCATCGACGTGGCGGTGAACGACTGGTGCGTCAGCCAGTGGCCGGGGAACACGCCGATCAGCGTGAGCGGAATCGCCCCCATGACGATCACCGGCAGCAGGAAGGATTTGTAGTACGCCACCAGCAGCAGGTAGATGAACACCAGCGCCACCATGAAGGCCGCGCCCAGGTCGCGGAACACGTCCAGCGTCAGGCGCATTTCGCCGCCCCACAGCAGCTGGTAGCCCTTGAGGTCGGAGGCCGGGGTTTCGGTGAAGCCCAGGTTGCCGGTGGTGAAGGTGGTGCCGTTGGCCAGCTTCTTGCCGTCGAGCATGGAGTTCAGGCTCAACGTGGCGTACACCGGGCTGGAATGGATCATCTCGCCGCCGACATACACCACGGGATGCTGGTCGCGGCTGTAGATCGGCTTGGACAGCGTGGTTTTTTCCACCGTGGCGATGCTCGACAGCGGGATGACCTTGCCCTGCGCGTTCTGGATCGGCACATCGAGCAGCTGCTGCGGATTTTGCCGGTCGGCACGCGGCACACGCACGATGATGTTCACCGGCTCGAGCGCGTTGTCGTCGTGGATCGCGCCGACCTTCAGCCCTGACACATAGTCGTGCAGCAGCTGGATGACCTGCCCGGGAACGATGCCCGACATCGCCGCCTTCTGCCGGTCGATGTTGATGCGGTACTCGTCGGTGGTCGCCGTCACCGAGTCATCCTGGTTCATCATGCCGTAGGTCTTGTCGAACGCGGCGAGCACGTCCTTGGCCGAGGCGCGCAGCGTGTCGTAATTGGGTCCATACAACTCGGCCATGACCTGCGCGCGCACAGGCGGGCCTGGCGGGGTTTCGTACAGCTTGATGAAGGTCGAGGGAAAGCGCGCGCGCACCGGAGCGAGCTGCGCGTAAAGCTTCTGCACGATTTCGTGCGAGTCGACCGAGCGCTTCTCCTTGCCCACCAGGTTGACACGGATCTGCGCGAAGTTGTCGCCCCGCTTGAGCATGTCACCGCGCACCAGCGAGGCGAAGTCGATGGGCGCAGCCTGGCCGACGAAAGTCTGGTAATCCAGCACATAGGGATTGGTCGCCAGCACGTCGCCGACGGCGCGCGCCACTTCGTCGGTGCGCTCCAGGCTCGACCCCGCAGGGGTGTCGATCTGCACGAGGAAGGTGTTGGTGTTGTCGTTGGGCAGCATTTTCAGCTCGACACCCAGCGCCGACAACGGCCCGTTCATCCCCTGCGGGCGGATGAACTGCCACGCCGGCATGAGCATGGCCGCAATCAACAGCACCAGCACGGCGAGGAACATCAGGTTGCGCCGCGTGCGGCTGCGCAGCAGCGGCTCGAACAGCTTGAGGTAGGCGGTGTGCAGTTTGTCCGGTTTGTGCGCGTGGTGTTCAGGCACACTGCTGCTGTGCGCCAGCGCGTCGCGCATGGCTTTTTTGCTCAACCAAACCCGCGCCGCCCAGGGCACGACGGTGTAGGCCAGCACCAGCGAGGCGATCATCGCCACCGGCACGTTGATCGGGATGGGGCGCATGAACGGCCCCATCATGCCGCTGACGAAAGCCATCGGAATGAACGCCAGGATCACTGCCAGCGTCGCCATATTGGTCGGGTTGCCGATTTCGTTGGTCGCCAGCACCACGGTGCGGTTGAAGTTTTTCACCGGCCCGCCGTGCAGATGCCGGTGGATGTTCTCGATCACCACGATCGCGCCATCGACCAGCAGACCCAGCGACAGAATCAGCGCGAACAGGGTGATGCGGTTGATGGTCTGGCCGACGATCAGGTCGACCGTGAGCACGGCGAACAATGTCAGCGGCACCGTCAGGGTGACGATGCCGGCCTCGCGCCAGCCGAGAAAGAACCACAGCAGCAGCGACACGCTGACGATGGCGATGCCCAGGTGCTCGACCAGGGTGTTGACCGCCTCGTTGGCCTTGTGGCCGTCGTCGCGGGTGATGGTCACGTGCACGCCCTGCGGCAGCGCATACGACTTGATGGTGTCGAGCTTGGCGAGCACGTCGTGCACCACGACCACGGCGTTGGTGCCGGATTTTTTCGCGATCGCCAGCGTCACTGCGCTCATTTCCTGGCCATGCGGCTTGCCCTTGGCTGCCAGCCCCCAGGCAAAGTGCGACAGGTCGTCGACCTGCTCCGGCCCCTCGGTGACCGTGGCCACGTCCTTGAGGTAAACCGGCTTGCCGTTGGGCGCGCCGATCAGAATGTCACCGACCTGCTGGGCGTTGCCCAGAAAGCTGTCGATGCGCACCGGGGTGACCTTGTTGTTGTCCACCACGTTGCCGATGGGCGCGGCGGCATTGCTGCCTTGCAGAATTTTGTCGAGTTGCTGCAGCGGAATGCCCGCGGCTGCCAGCTTGCTCGGCGAAATCGCCACGTTGACCGCGCGCGGCGCGCCGCCCACCACCTCGGTAAACGATACCCCCGGCACGTTGCGCAAATGCGCCAGCACCTTCTCGCCGACGTCGCGCAGCTGCATGCCGTTCATCGTCGCGCTCGACAGCGTGATGGTGAGGATGGGCACGTCATCGACGTTGATCGGCTTGATCACCGGCTGCATCGCCCCCGGAGGGATGCGGTCCAGGTTCTGCATCAACTGGTTGTACATCTTGACCAGGCTTTTCTCCTGGTCTTCGCCCACCTTGAACTGCACCGTGACCACGCCGAAGTCGTTGGTGGCGTAACCGTAGGTGTGATCGACCCCGGACATCGACGCCATGATGGCTTCAAGCGGCTTGACGACCAGGTTCTGGATTTCCTGCGGCCCGGCGCCCGGCTTGGCGACGATGATGTTGGCCGCCGGGACGACGATCTGCGGGTTGTATTCACGCGGCGTGACCAGCAGCGCCAGCACCCCGGCCAGGGTGAGGCCGAGCATGATCAGCGCGGTGATTTTCGATTCGATGAAGGCGCGGGCCAGCTTGCCTGCGCTGTTGATGGGAGCCGCATGTTCAGCCACGGTTGCCTCCACCGATCTTCACGCCGTTTTCCACTTCGGGCAGATTGCTCGTGACAATGGTGTCGTCCGGGTTGAGCCCGGCCTGCACCTCGACGTCGTTGCCGACGCGCGCGCCCAGCCGCACCAGGCGGAAATGGGCGATGCCGTCCTTGTCGACGACGAACACCCCGGTCATGCCGGCGCGGTCGACCACCGCGCTCTGCGGCACGCGCAGCTGCGGTGCGCTGCCCACGGCAAAGCCCACGCGCACGAAGCTGCCGCTATCCAGCCCGGAGTCCGCCGGCAGGTCGATTTTGACCGTGTGCGTGTGGCTCATCGGATCGGCCACGGGCACGGCCTGCGCAATGGTGCCGCTGAGCGTCTTGCCGTTGGCGAACACCTGCGCCGTGTCTCCGACCTTGATGTTGTCGAACACCCCGCCGGGAACCTGGGTCACGACCTGCAGCTTGCCCTGCCCCTCGATCACCAGCACCGGCCGGCCGGGAGCGGCCAGATCGCCGGGGTTGGCCATTTTCTGCACCACCACGCCGCTGATCGGCGAGGTCACCGCCGAATAGCGCATTTGCGCCGCCGCGGTGTTGTACCCGGCCTGTGCCGCAGCGACCTGTTCCTGCGCCACCTGGTAACGCAGTTGAATCTGGTCCCATTGCTGTTTCGGAATCGCCTGATCCTTGTACAGATTGCCAAAGCGCTCGTAGTCGGCCTTGGCGTTGGCCAGGTTGGCCTGCGCCTGCGCCAGACCGGCCCGCGCCTGCGCCACCTGGCCCTGGATGTCGGTGGGGTCGACCTCGAACAGCAGTTGCCCGGCCTTGACCGTCTGCCCTTCCTTCACCGGCAACGTGCGGATATAGCCCATCAGCCGCGACGCGACCTGCACCTGGTTGGCCGACATCACCGTGCCCGGCAGCAGGGTGAGGTTCTGCTGGTCGCTGGCGGCCAGTCTGAGCGTTTGCGCCGCGACCACGCGCGGTGCGGCAGGCGCCTGCGCCGTCTCGGTTTGATGGCCGCAGGCCGACAGCAGGGCCGTGGACAAGGCAAGGGCCAGCGGTGCGCGACGCAGCATGGGCAGGATGGAATGGTTCATGGCAGTCGAAAACAATCGAGTCGGATGCACGTGGACGAATGAGGAGTTGCGCGGCGCAACCGCTGCTGCGCCGCAGCCGTTCAATGGTTGGACGCGGTAGCCTGCGCGGCAGACCCGGCGGCGGCGAGCTGCGCCTGCGGTTTGACCGGTTCGATGGCGTCGAGCGTCAGGTCGCCCAGCGCCAGCCGCAGCGCGGCGCGCTGCAGGTTGACCTGCTGCTTGGCCAGAATGAGGTCGGCGCGCGCCTTGTCGAGCTGCGCCTGCGCTCCCTGCACTTCGACCAGGGTCCCCACGCCGTCGGCGTAACGCCGGGTGACGATGCGCGCGGCCTCTTCGGCCTGCTGCACCGCCAGTTCGCGGGTTTTCACCTGGTTGGCCGCCTCCAGGGCTTTGCGGTAGCTGTCCTGCACCTGCATGCCGAGCTGGTTGAGCGCGCTTTGCAGCTTGGCCTGCAATTCCATGCGCTGCGCCACCGCCTGGTCGATGGCGTTGCGCGTGACACCGCCGTCGAACACCGTCCAGTTCAGTTGCGCGCCCACGGTGTAGCTGTGCGACTCAAAGCCGAGGTTCGGGTCGTTGGTGTCGAACCGTGCCATCGCCCCGATCTGCGGGTAGCGGTCGGCACGGGCCGCTTCGATCTTGCCGTTGGCCGCAGCGATTTGATGTTGCAGCGCCTGGATCTGCGGGTTGCGCGCCATCGCCTGCCCGACCCAGGAGTCGGGATCCCCGTCGGGCAGCTTGACCGTGACCTCTGGACCGAGCGTGATCGGCTGGTTCAGCGGCACGCCCAGCACCACGTGCAGCGCGTCCATGGCCTGCGCCTCCATGTTCGCCGCCTGATCCTGCTGCAGCTTCATGTCTTCGAGGTGCACCTGCGCCGACAGCAGGTCACTTTTGACCACCACGCCCTGTTTGAACAGACTGTCGACGGTTTTCACCTGGCTTTGCGACGCCTCGATCGCCTTGGCGGCAACGCCTTTGAATGCACGCGCGGTGTACACCCCGTCGTAGGCCTGCAGCGTGTGGTAGATGATTTGCTGCCGGGCCGCCTGATCGCCCGCCTGCGCCGCGGCGAGCATCGCCCGGGCCTGCTGCAAATAGCCTTCGAGCTTGCCGCCGGTGTACAGCGGCAGCTCCGCCTGGATGCGGGTATTGAAGTTGTTGACCGCACCGGGATGGTTCAGATTGCCCGGTGCGATGGGCAGCGGGTTGCCGCCGGTTTGCAGCGCGCCGAGAAAGTCGCCGGCGCCAAAGTCGTTGAACGTGGCCTGCCGCTGCGACAGTTTCAGACCGAAGGCGTTGAGCGCGTCGTTGGTGCGCGTGACCCCGGCGGACAGGGTGATTTTCGGCAGCCGTGCCCCTTCGGCCTGGTTGATCCCGGCGCGCGCTTGCGCCATTTGCGCCTGCACGCCGAGCAGATCGGGGTTTTGCTTCAGCGCCACGTCCACGGCCTGACGAAAATCCAGGGTTTCGGCGTGCACCACCGCGATGCCGCCGAAAAACAGACAAGCGCCCGTCAACAGCCCGGCGCGCACGCGCCGGGGCAAGGAATCCGTCATCATCCAGCTCCGCCAGAAAGAGGAAGTCAAACCAAGGAGGCGCGCGACCTGGGCGCGACCGGGATCGTCCCGACAGACCCACAGCCCACGGCGCAGCCTCGAGCGCTATGCGCCGCAAAGGATAACTTTGTGTTGCGCAGCGGTCACGCGATATATACAGGGCGGAGTATATCAATACTCATGGGGGTATCTGCTTTTCCCCATAGCGTTCAGGCATTTGTCGCCGCTCAGCGACAGCGCGCTCGGGAGGAAGCGCGCACGCCGGCTCATCCGGCGTGCGCCAGCCGGTTGGTGCGCAGCGCCTGCGCGCTTTCCTTGAGCGCGCGGTCGATGAACGCACCGTAAAAATCCGCCGTCGGCGCGCCGATGATGCGCTCACCGATCTCTTTGCCGCCCGGGCCGAAAAACAGCACGGTCGGCGCCAGCTTGATGCCGTACTGCCGCGCCAGTTGCACACCACTCGTGGGCTGGCCGTCGAAGCCGATGACGGGCGTTTTGTCGGTCATCTCGATCTGCTGCACCGCATACCCGTCTTTGGCGAGAAACTGGTACTGGGTGCGGCGCAGTTTTTCGCAGAACGGGCAGCTCGGCAGGCTGAACATGACGATCAGCGGCTGATCCTTCGCCGCCGCCAGATTCACGCTTTGCTGCAGATTGCGCACCGGCGGCAGCGGCGTATCCGCCATGGCGATGCCCGCCGTAAACACCGCCAGGCAAGCCGCCAGACTCACCGCCAGCACGCGGCCAAGACGCTGCCAGTCACGCCACACTGCCGCGGCACGCACGACAGCAGCCATCGAAAACGCCGGTTGGAGCACAGCCATCATTCACCCTGGAAACGGAAGTCAACGGATAATGCCGCCATGTTATCCACAGCCCGATTTCCGACCAAGGCCGCGGTTTTGCGCCTTGCCGCCCCGCTTGCTGCTGCCCTGCTGCTCGGCGCCTGTTCCCCGGCGCTGGACTGGCGTGACGTGCGGCCCAAGGACGTCAACATCCTGCTCACCTATCCGTGCAAGCCCGAACAGATCGCGCAAGACGTGCTGCTGGCGGGACACACCGTGAACATGAGCATGACCGGTTGCGTCGCCGACAACATGACGTTTGCGCTGGCGCACGCACGGCTGCCCAATGCCCAGCTCGCCGCGGTGGCGCTGGCGCAGCTGCATGCCTCGGCGGTGAGCAATGTCCAGGGCAAAGTCACGGCCAGCGCGCACGTCACGCCGAAAAATGCCACCCCCGGACTGGCCGACAGCCTGGACCTGCAAATCGACGGTCGCACCCCCGACGGCAAGCCGGTGCGCGAGCGGGTTTTGCTGTTCAGCCAGGGCAACAGCGTGTTCCAGCTCACCGCCTTTGCCCCTACCGCGACATTCAAACCGGAGGCGGCGCAAACTTTCGCCGATTCCGTGAATTTGTCACCGCTGAATTGAGCAGTGCGGTTTTATCATGCGCCGCAACATCCGCTGCCGGTGATTCCCCGTCCATGCCCGGTTTACTCCTCATCGCCCACGCCCCGCTGGCCAGCGCGTTGAAAGACTGCGCCAGCCACGTCTACGCCGGCTGCCCGCAGAATCTGCAGGCCGTGGACGTGCCGGCCGACGCCACGGTCGAGTCGGCCGCAGCGGCGGCGCTGCCCGCGCTGCAGCAGGCCGGCACCGACGGCAGCGCGCTACTGCTGGTCGATGTGTTTGGCGCCACGCCGAGCAACGCGGCGCAGCGGCTGGCCGAACTCGCCGGCGAGCTGCACATCCGGGTGAAAATCGTCGCTGGCGTCAATCTGCCCATGGTGCTGCGCGCCGTGTGTTACCAGCAGGAAAATCTCGACGCATTGGCCGCGCGCGCCACGGCAGGGGCGATCCAGGGCGTCATGCAGGTGGCGGAGCACCCTTTGCAACAGCAGTCGCCGCGCAATTCCACCCATGCCGCAACGCACCATTCAAGTCAGCAATAAACTCGGCCTGCACGCCCGCGCGTCGGCCAAACTGACCAAACTCGCCGGCCAGTTTCCCTGCGAAATCTGGATCTCCAAAGGGTCGCGACGGGTCAACGCCAAGAGCATCATGGGAGTGATGATGCTGGCTGCCGGGCTGGGTTCGACCGTGACCGTCGAAGCCCAGGGCGAAGGCGCGGAAGAGGCGCTCGCCGCCGTCCAGGCGCTGTTCGACGACAAATTCGGCGAAGGCGAGTAAGGCATCCGCCCACCGCCGGCCTGCACGGGGCCGGCTTTACAAAACTTCACCTGCGGGAGATGCGCGCGACATCGCCGCCGCGCACAATGCGATGCGTTCCCTCTTTTCTTAAGGACGTGTGATGAATCCGCAAACCTCTCCTTCGACCTCCCGTGTGCGCCGCGCCCTGCGCCTGGCGGCCACGGCACTGGTGGTCACCGTCGCCAGCCATGCCGCGCTGGTCAGCGCGCAGACTCCCGGGACGGCCATGCCCGGAGCCGGGCCGGGCATGCACGGCGCCATGAGTCACTGCCACGGCGGGCGCCACGGCAGACCCGGCATGCAGCGCATGCTCGACGCCGTGGGCGTGAGCGCGCAGCAGCGCGAGCAGATGCGCGCGCTGCAACGACAGGCGTGGGAAAAAATGCGCCCCGACATGGAGCAGATGCACAACCTGATGCAGCAGCGCATGAAACTTCTGGCGGCACCGACCATCGACCGCGGCGCGCTCGAAGCCCTGCGCGACAAACAGATGGCGCTCGCCGACCAGATTTCGCGCCAACGCACGCAGATGCAGTACGACATGGCGCAAATCCTCACCGCCGAACAGCGCGCCAAGCTGTATGCCATGATGCAGCAGCGCATGGAGCGCTGGCAACACCACGGCCCGGGCATGCACGGTCACGGCATGGGCCCGATGGGCGGGCCGGGGATGATGCAGTAAGCCGTTTCGATCCACGCCGCAGGGCCCGCCGCCTTCCGGCAGCCGGGCCCGTGCCCCCTGCCCCCATGGCCGCGCAATTCCCCCGCTCCCCGTCGAGCCAGCTCCTGCTGGTGGAAGATGATCTGCGTCTGGCGCAGCAGATCAGCGACTTTCTGCACACTGCCGGCTGGCAGGTGACGCACGCCGCCAACGCCGCACAGGCGCACGCCGAGCTGCAGCCGCGACGTGGCGACGGCCCGGCGTTCGACGCCGTGGTGCTGGACCTCATGCTGCCCGACGGCGACGGTCTGGACATCTGCCGCCGCCTGCGCACGCACAGCGATCTGCCCGTGCTCATGCTCACCGCGCGCGGCGACCCGCTGGACCGCGTCATCGGCCTGGAAATCGGCGCCGACGACTATCTAACCAAGCCGTTCGAGCCGCGCGAACTGCTGGCGCGGCTGCGCGCCATCACCCGCCGCCGTGCCGGCAGCCTGTCGCCGCACGATCCGCAGGCCGGGCAGGTGCTGCGCTTCGGCCGTCTGGAAATCGACCCGGCGGCGCGGCAGGCGCGCATCGACGGCGAAGACCGGCCGATGACCGCCTACCAGTTCGACCTGCTGCTCGTGCTCGCCCGCCATCCGGGGCGGGTGCTCACGCGCGAATTCCTCCTCGGCATGGTCAAGGGCGAAGCGCTCGATGCCTTCGACCGCTCGATCGACGTGCACATCAGCCGCATCCGCGCGGCCATCGAAGACGACCCGCGTCATCCGCGCCGCATCCTCACCCTGCGCGGTGCCGGGTATGTATTCACCAAATCGCAGGACGGAGCGTGAGCATGGCGCACGACGCGCCGCCCGCCGCGGGCGATGCCGCCGCGCCGCAGCGTGGCGGCTCCCGGCTGTGGACGCGCATCTGGCTGGCGCTGATCCTGGCGCTGTTGGCGCAGGCGCTGGTTTCGGCGCTGCTGTTTCACTGGCTGTTTTTTTCCGACCCGCAGCAGGCGGAAATCCGCCATGCGATGTTTCGCGCCATGATGGCCGCGCAAGGCATTGCGCCGTCTCCCTGGCGGCATTTGTTGCTGTCGCCATTCACCGGCGCGGTGCTATCGGCGCTGGCCGTCAGCGCCGTGACCCTGCCGCTGATGCGTCGCCTCACCCGCCGGCTGGAACACCTGCAGCAAGGGGTGCAGGCGCTGGGCGAAGGCGATCTACGCGCGCGCGTGGCGGTGCAGGGCAACGACGAGGTGGCGCAGCTGGCGCAAAGTTTCAACACCGCCGCGGCGCGGATCGAATCGCTCATGCTCAGCCACAAATCGCTGCTGGCCTACACCTCGCACGAACTGCGCACGCCGCTGACGCGGCTGCGGCTGAGTCTGGAAACCCTGGCGGCGCCGGTGCCGCCGGCAGCGCGCGACGTGGCGCTGCGCGCCGCCAAACACGATCTGGCCGAGCTGGACGCGCTGATCGACGACATTCTGCTGGCCAGCCGGCTGGACGCCGCCGCCGGCCAGGCGCTGCAACTCGACGACGTCGATCTGCTCGCCCTGGTCGCCGAGGAGGCCGCACGCTTTGACGTCGAGGTGCACGGCGACTGGGTGACGTTGCGGGCCGACGAAAGGCTGCTGCGCCGTGCGGTGCGCAATCTGCTGGACAACGCGCGGCGCCACGCCCCCGGCACCCGGCCGACGGTCAGCCTCACGGCAATCGACGGCGGCGGCATCGTGCGCGTATGCGACCAGGGGCCGGGAGTGCCGGCTGCCGATGCGCAGCGTATTTTCGAGCCGTTCGTCCGCCTGCCCGGACGCGGCGACGGCACCGGTCTGGGCCTGCCGCTGGTGCGGCGCATCGCCCGGCAACATGGCGGCGACGCCCGCTGCCTGCCGCAATCCACCGGCGGCGCCTGCTTCGAAATCTGGCTTGGCCGCCCGCCAGCCTGAGCCAGAGCCGCCGCACGCTGGCCGTGCCGTCCTGCGTGCCCAGCGTCGCCGCAGGGGCTCCCGGATTTTTTGACTACCATTGCGGGCCAGATTTCGCGCGACTCACAGGGGCGAACACCCGGGCGGACCGTCCGCGGCCAGGCTGCTCCCGGCGCCGCGGCGAACCGCACGTCCACACTCCGTTTCCAAGGGGAACACCATGCCGTTCACAAACCGTCTGTTTTCCCCCCGCCTGGGGGTTGCCGCCGCCTGCCTGACGCTGGCCGCCACGCTGGCTGGCAGCGCCAGCGCCGCCATCGTGCTGCCGGCCAAATACAAGCAGCAGGGCCATCTGACCATCGCCGCCGACGCGACCTACGCGCCGATGGAATTCATCGCCAAGGACGGCAAAACCGTCATCGGCGCCGACGTCGATCTGGGTGAAGCCATCGCCAGAAAGCTCGGCGTGACGGCGCAGTTCGTCAACGCCGGCTTCGACACCATCATCCCGGCGCTGCAGTCGGGCAAGTACGACATGAGCATGTCGTCGTTCACCATCACCAAAAAACGTGAGGAGGTGGTCGACTTCGTCAGCTATCTGACCGCCGGCACCTCGTTTTACGTCAAGGCCCAGGGTGGCCCGGCCGTGGGCGCGCTGGACAATCTGTGCGGCATGAGCGTGGCAGTGGAAAAAGGCACCGTGCAGGCCGACGACGCCGCCAAGCAGAACAAAGCCTGCGTCGCCGCGGGCAAGAAGGGCGTGGACGTGCAGGTCTACCCCGACCAGAACGGTGCCAACCTGGCGATTGCCAGCGGACGCGCGCAGGTCGGCATGGCCGATTCGCCGGTGGCGGCGTGGATCGTCAAGGAATCGCGCGGCCAGTTCAAGCTGACCGGCAAACCGTACAACTCGGCGCCCTACGGCATTGCCATTCCGAAGAACAGCGGGCTGGCCGAGCCGGTGCTGCAGGCGGTCAAGGCCATCATGGCCGATGGCGAGTACGCCAAGATCCTGAAGAAGTGGGGCATCGAGCAGGGCGCGATCACCACGCCGCAGATCAACCCTGCCGTGCAATAAGAACAAACGGCCGCCCTTGCCAGCGCTGCCGCCGCAGACTGCGGCTGACGGCCCCGGCGGCTTTGCGCCATGCGCCCAGACGACATCCAAGCCATTCCCGCACGCCATCCCGGGCGCTGGGCTGCCGCCGCGGCCGTCCTGATTCTCGGGCTGGCGCTGCTGTACTCCTTTGTCACCAACCCGCGCTTCGAGTGGGGCGTGGTCGGCGAGTACTTTTTTTCCACCCGCGTGCTGCATGGCCTCTGGCTGACCATCGAGCTGACGGTGATTTCGATGCTCATCGGCATCGCCCTCGGGGTGCTGCTGGCGGTGATGCGGCTGTCGCTCAACCCGATGATCGCCGGCGCCGCCTGGTTTTACATCTGGCTGTTCCGCGGCACGCCGGTGCTGGTGCAGATTCTGTTCTGGTTCAACATCACCGCGCTGTACCCGCGCATCGGCTTTGGCGATTTCAGCTTTGACGCCAACAACCTCATCAGCCCCTTCGTCGCCGCCATCCTCGCACTCGGCCTGAACGAAGGCGCGTACATGGCGGAAATCGTGCGCGCAGGCATCGTCTCGGTCGACGAAGGCCAGAGCGAGGCCGGTGCGGCGCTGGGCATGTCGCGGCTGCAGATCATGCGCCGCATCGTGCTGCCGCAGGCCATGCGGGTGATCGTGCCGCCCACCGGCAACGAGGCGATTTCCATGCTCAAGACCACCTCGCTGGTCAGCGTGATCGCCGTCACCGACCTGCTGTATTCGGTGCAGCTGATCTACGCCGCCAACTACCGCACCATCCCGCTGCTGCTGGTGGCCAGCATCTGGTATCTCATCGTCACCACCGTGCTGTCGATCGGCCAGTTCTACATCGAGCGGCACTTTGGCCGCAGCGCCACGCGCAACCCGCGGCCCACACCGCTGCAGCGCCTGGCGCGGCTGCTGCGCAGACGCCCGGAGCCATCGGCATGAGCACAAACGACGTCATGGTTCGGGCCGAGGGCGTGCACAAGCGCTTTGGCGCCGTCGAGGTGCTCAAAGGAGTGTCGCTCGACGTCGCCCGCGGCGAGGTCGTCTGCCTGCTCGGCGCCTCCGGCTCGGGGAAATCGACGTTTCTACGCTGCATCAACCACCTGGAAAAAATCGACGCCGGCCGGCTGTGGGTCGATGGCGCACTCGTCGGCTACCGCCAAGTTGGCGACCGGCTCTACGAACTGCACGACCGCGACATCTGCCGACACCGCGCCGAAGTCGGCATGGTGTTTCAGCGCTTCAACCTGTTCGGCCACATGACGGCGCTGCAAAACATCATCGAAGCGCCGGTCCAGGTGCTCCGGCAGCCCAAGGCGCAGGCGATCGAGCATGCACGCCAGTTGCTGGCCCGCGTCGGTCTGGCCGACCGCGCCGACCACTACCCCAACCAGCTCTCCGGCGGCCAGCAGCAGCGCGTGGCCATCGCCCGCGCGCTGGCAATGAACCCCAAACTCATGCTGTTCGACGAGCCGACCTCGGCGCTGGACCCGGAACTCGTCGGCGAGGTGCTCGACGTGATGAAATCGCTGGCCCGCGACGGCATGACCATGGTCGTGGTCACCCACGAAATGGGCTTCGCCCGCGAAGTCGCCGACCGCGTGGTGATGATGCACCAAGGCCGCATCATCGAATCCTCCCCTCCCGAACAATTCTTCAGCGCTCCGCAGCACGAAAGAACGCGGCAGTTTTTGTCAAAAATATTGTGAATCGGCGCATGCATGGCTGCGACGCGGATCGTTAGCCGTTTTTCCTGCATCAAGAAACACAAACCGCCGTCTCAAAAAATTTCACATTCACGCGCCAAACAAAAGAAATTTTGCACAATCCGGTTGATTATTTAATCGAGTTTTGTTGCAATTTTGTAGAATCAGCATCTGTGAAATGAGTTTTTCTTAGTTATTTCTCTGAGCTCATGATAGATTTTCAGTGCATCAGCCACGGCTGATGCACTTCATTTCATCCATCTATCGGAGTTCTCATGCGCAATGCATTCGTTGCAGCGGTTCTTGCCGCAACCGGCATTTTTGCCACTTCCGCCCATGCAGCCGACGGCAGCCTGTCCAAGGTGGACGCCGGTCTGACCGTCGGTACCCTCGGTTATGGCCCTCAGGTCGGCTTCACCCTGGTCCCCAACAAATTCGATGCCCGCCTGAATTTTGGCTATCTGAACTACAGCTACAACACCACCAGCAACGGGGTGTACTACAACGGGCATCTCAAACTGAACAACCTCGGCTTGCTGGGGGATTGGCATCCCTGGGCCGGGTCATTCCGACTGACCGGCGGCCTGTTCTACAACGACAACAAGTTCGATCTCACCGGCCAGGCGACGAATGGCACCTTCACCTTCAACGGTGTCACGTATACCGCTGCGCAGGCCGGATCGGTCACGGCGCATGTCAGCTTTGATTCGGTCGCGCCCTACATCGGTTTTGGCTGGGGGGACAACAGCGACAGCGCAGGCCTGCACTTCACGTCAGACTTTGGCGTGATGTACCAGGGCCGTCCCAAAGCCAGCATCACTGCAACGGGGGCAGCGAGCAATCCGCAGCTGGCCAGCGACGTGCGCGCGGCGCAGTCCAAGCTCCAGTCAGACCTGAATAACTTCCAGTGGTATCCGGTCGTGCAACTCGGCGTGGTGTACCGCTTCTGAGGTCGCTTCCACCCCCGCCGCCGCGGTTTGTCGTCGGCTTGACCCGTGCCGCGGTGGGCGGCTGCGCCGGCGCCTGACTACAGCTTTTTCTGCCAGAACTGCGCGCGGCCGTATGCCGGGTCGAGGGCGTAGGTTTCGAAACCGAAGCGGCGGTAGCTGGAGATGGCCGGCAGGTTGCCGTCGAGCACTTCGAGCGTCAGCTTGCCGCAACCGCGGGCGCGGGCGATGTGTTCGACGCGCTGCAGCATCCGCCGCGACAATCCCTGCCCACGATACTCGGGCTCGACGTACACGTCGTGCACGTTCATCAGCGGCTTGGCCAGGAAGGTGGAAAAGCCTTCGAAGCAGTTGACCAGGCCGACGGCGGCAGCGCCATCGAAGGCGAGCACCCCGACGTAGTCGCTGCGGGCGCGCAGGCGCTGCACCAGCACCGCCTTGACATCCGCCGCCAGATCCTGCCCGCCACCCATCGGATCGCGCGCATAGCGCGAGATCAGCCCGGTCACTGCATCTGCATGTTCCGGCAGAGACAAATCGACGTCGGTCAGGGTGATCACGTTTTGCCTTCTCCCAAGCCCAAGCTCGCAACGAGGCGCCGTGTCTGCGCCCCGTGCAGCCTGAATATCGTGCGCTGCGACATCCGCTTATTTTTTGATGTCGCCGCAGGCCACGTATTTTTTCAGATCCTGTGCGCTTTCATGCACATTGATCGCCATCGGCTCCTTGAACAGGTCGTCCATGCTGACATCGGGCAGTTTGGTCACCGACTTGCCGTCGACCACGTTTTGCAGCGGGTACTTCGGCACCGGGTTGAGGTTGGCGCAGGTGCCGGGGTGGATGTGAGCGGGCTGGGCCACGCCCTTGGGACCGCCCTTGAGGTGGACGATGACTTCGATCCCCTTGCCCAGCGGTTTGATCAGCGCATCGCCGGTTTCACCGGAATTGTTTTGCGCTGCCAGCTCCACCTTGATCTCGTGGGGCGCAGCGGCGAACGCCGGCGATACGGCAAAGCCCAGCAGGGCCAGGGAGAGTGCGATTTTGTGCATGATGAAACTCCTTTGGCGGAATCCAACGTTGAAGGACGGGCTGCATGCAAAGCGCTGCAGCCGCTGGGAGCTTAGCCGGCTGGCGATCCCCTTGCCGTCCGGCATGGTTTTGGCCGTTCACACCGGCCGGGGCGCCGTTACCATCGGGGCATGGCACTCCAACTCTTTGGCATTCCGGTCTCGCGCGGCATGGCCATCGGCCGCGCCGTCATCCTGTCCTCGGCCCGGCTGGACGTGGCGCATTACTTCATCGACCCCGGCAGCGAAGAGGCGGAAATCGAGCGCCTGCGCGCCGCTCGCCGCGCGGTGCGCGCCGAACTGGACAACCTCAAGGCCGACCTGCCCGCAGACGCGCCGGCGGAAATGGCTGCGTTCATCGACGTGCACAAAATGCTGCTCGACGACCGGCAAATGGCGCATGACACCATCGCCTGGATCCGCCAGCGGCGCTACAACGCCGAGTGGGCGCTGACGGCGCAGCTCGACGTCATCTCGCGCAATTTCGAGGAAATGGACGACCCCTACCTGCGCGAGCGCATCGCCGACGTCGAACAGGTGGTCGAGCGGGTGCTGCGCGCGTTGCAGGGCAGCGCCGCGCTGGCGCGTTCGGCCAGCGGCGACGGCGACCTGGTACTCATCGCCCACGACATCGCCCCGGCCGACATGCTGCAGTTCAAGACCGGGGTGTTCAAGGGCTTCGTCACCGACGTGGGCGGCAAGACCTCGCACACCGCCATCGTCGCCCGCAGCCTGGACATCCCCGCCGTGGTCGGCGCGCGTTCGGCCGGCAGCCTGATCCGGCAGGACGATCTGGTGATCATCGACGGCGACAGCGGCCTGCTCATCGTCGATCCCTCTCCCGTCATTCTCGACGACTACCGTCTGCGGCAGCAGGAATCGCAGCTGGCGCGTGAGCGACTCAAGCGGCTGAAATTCACCCCGGCACGCACGCTCAACGCCGAGCCGGTGGAACTGCTGGCGAACATCGAACAGCCGCAGGACTGCGCCGCGGCGCTGGATGCGGGCGCCGCCGGAATCGGGCTGTTTCGCACCGAGTTCCTATTCATGAACCGCGGCGGCGACCTGCCGGGCGAAGACGAACAATACGCCGCCTACAGCCAGGTGCTGCGCGCCATGCAGGGCAAGCCGGTGACCATCCGCACCATCGACATCGGGGCGGACAAACCGTTCGACGCCGAGGACTACCGTGACGGCGAATTCACCCACCTCAACCCCGCGCTCGGGCTGCGCGCCATCCGCTACAGCCTGTCGGACCCGGCGATGTTCCGCATCCAGTTGCGCGCACTGCTGCGTGCAGCCACGCTGGGGCCGCTGAAAATCCTCATCCCGATGGTGGCGCACGCCAGCGAAATCCGGCAGATTTACGCCGAGCTCGACAAGGCGCGCGCCGAACTGACTGCCAGCGGCGCGGCGTTCGGCCCGGTGGAGGTCGGTGCGATGATCGAAGTGCCCGGCGCCGCGCTGGCGCTGCCGCTGTTTCTGCGCCATTTCGATTTTCTGTCGGTCGGCACCAACGACCTGGTGCAGTACACCCTGGCGATCGACCGCGCCGATGAAAGCGTTTCCAACCTCTACGATCCGCTGCATCCGGCGGTGCTGCAACTCGTGGCACAGATCATCGCCCAGGCCCGCGGCGCCGCGGCGTGGAAAGGGCGCACGGTGGACGTCAGCGTCTGCGGCGAAATGGCCGGCGATCCCTCGCTCACCCGCCTACTGCTCGGCATGGGCCTGCGCAGCTTTTCCATGCACCCGGCGCAGATCCTGGCGGTCAAACAGGAAGTCCTGCGTGCCGACACCGACAAACTCGCCCCCCTGGTGCAACAGGTCTTGCGCGCCTACGAGCCGGAGGAGCTGCAGGCCGCGCTCGCGGCATTGAACTGACCCGGCCGTGCGCACCACGCAAGGGAACTCGGCGGCTAGCAGCAAGTCTGTGCGCTGATATGGTGTCGCCCCGCCCGTCCCGCTGCCCTCCCCGCCTACTTCGGCGCCTGCGCCTGGCTGCGTGCCTGCTGCCTTGCGCCGCCCTGCTGGCGCCTCCCGTCTGGGCACAAACCGCCGTCAACCCCGATCCGGGGTATGCCAGCAACCTGCCGGCTCTGGGCGATCCGGCGCAGGGCGGCCTGTCCTCGGTGCAGGAAAAGCGCCTGGGCGACATCATCATGCGCGAAATGCGCCAGGAACCGGCGTACCTGCACGACAGCCTGCTGCGCGACTATCTGCAGGCCATCGTCGACCGCCTGACCCCGGCGGCACGCCGCACTGCGGAAATGGAGGCGCCCAAACGGTTTCACGTCTTTTTGCTGCGCGACCGCAGCTTCAACGCCTTCGCCTTGCCCGGCGGCTGGATCGGCGTGCACACCGGCATGGTGATCGACGCCGAGTCGCACGACCAGGTGGCCGCGGTGTTCGCGCATGAAATGTCGCACATCACCCAGCGGCACATCGCGCAGCGTCTGGCGCAGGCGGGAAAAGACAAGCTGCTGAGCATCGGCTCGCTCATCCTGGCACTGGGCGCGGCAATGGCCGGCCAGGGCGAGGCGGCGCAGGGGCTGGCCATGGGCGGGCAGGCGGCCGCGGCGAGCAACTATCTGAAATTCTCCCGCGCCAACGAGCGCGACGCCGACCGCACCGGCACCGAAGTGCTGGCCGATTCAGGATACCCGCCGCAGGCCATGGCCAGCATGCTGCTGCGGCTGCAGACCCTGTCGCGTCTGGACGACGCCGATGTGTTCGCGTTTTTGCAGGATCACCCGCTGACCAGCGAGCGCATCGCCGACGCCCAGGCGCGCGGCGGCAACAAGCCGCTGCCGCCCGATCACAGCCTGCTGTTCTGGCTGATGAACGCCCGCGCGCGGGCGCTGACGGCGCAGACACACGACGCCCTGCTGCGCGAACAACAGCGCTTTGCCAGCGACAAAGCCGGCTTTGTGGCGCAACAGGCAGCCTGGGACTACGGGCAGGCCGTGGTGCTGCAGCGGCTCAAACGCGACGACGCGGCGTTGGCAGCGCTGGCGCGCGCGCAGGCCGCTGCCGCCGGCGAACCCGCTGCCCAGCGCCTGCCGCTGGATCTGTTGCACGCCGAGCTGCTGTTGGCGACCCAACCGGCGCAGGCGCTGGACGCGGCGCGGCGGCTGTTTGCGCAGTTCCCGCAGTCGACTGCGGCGCTGCACCTGCTCGCGCGCTGCCTGCTGGCCCAACCCGATCCGACTGCGGCACGCAACTTCCTGCGCGATCAAACCGTCGCCCACCCAGACGACATCACCCTATGGCAAAACCTGGCCGAAGCCGACGCCGCCGCCGGCGCCTTTGCCGCGCAACACCGCGCCACCGCCGAGGCGTATGCACTGCAAGGCAAGACCGAGGCGGCCATCGAGCAGCTCCGCATCGCGCAGCGGACTCCGGGGGCGGATTATTTCGAGGCATCGATCATCGACGCCCGGCTGCGCGCGCTCGAACAGGAGCACGCGCAACATCGACTGATCGACAAAACCCTGCCGCAGTGACGCGGCCTGGCGTAGCGACGGCGCGGCGCTGCGGGCCGCCGTTCCTGCGGCGCCGATAATGCACCCCATGCTGACGCCAAGCTCATCTTCCTGTTCCGCCGCGCCCGCGCTGCCCGGAGCGCGACGGGCGCAATCGCTGGCCACGTCGCTGCTCGGTCTGGCCGTGGCTTTACCGCTGCTGTGGCCTTACGACCCGGGCGTGGTGGCCAAAATGGGCACCACCCTGCTCGCCGCCGCGCTGTGGGCCGGCGTGTTCACCGCCGCGGTGTGGGGCGGGCTGCTGCCGCGGCTGGGCTGGGCGGCAGGCGCTTTTGGCGTGGTTGCCGCCGTGGTCGGGCTGCAGACCCTGAGCGGACAGATCGTCTATGCCAGCCAGGGTATCGTCACCGTGGCCGTGCTGCTCGGTGCGGCGCTGCTGGCCGGCCTCGGCCTGGCCGCGGCGCAATGCGATGCGCAACGCAGCCAGATGCAGTCCCTGCGCCCGTGGCTGGACGCGGCGGCCGCCGGGCTGCTGCTGCAGGGACTGTTGCAGGTGGCTTTCGGCCTGCTGCAGTTCGCGCTGTGGCAGCTCCCGGCGTGGACGGCGTGGCTGGCGGCACACTGGCCGGCTTACTCCGACATCGTCAGCTATCCCTCGACCGGCCGGGTGTTTGGCAACCTGCGTCAGCCCAACCATTACGCCACCGCCGTCGCCCTCGGTCTGGCCGGGTTGGCCTGGTGGGCGCCGCGGCTGCGCGCTGGTGCCGTGTGGCTCGCTGCCGTGGGGATGAGCTGGGCGCTGGTGGTGTGCGGCTCGCGTACCGGCATGGTGCAGGCGGCAGTCGCCTCGATGCTGGTGCTGATCGCCGTGCGCGGTGCCTGGCGCGACCGGCGCTGGGCCGCGCTGGTGGCCGTGCCGCTGCTGTACGCGGCGTGGTGGCTGGCGCTACGCGCCGCCGACACGCTGGGTTGGATCAGCTTTCTCGACGCCGTCACGCGGCAAATCGACCAGCCGGTCAACGCCCGTGCGTTGATCTGGCGCAATGCCTGGCAGGTGTTCACGCATCTGCCGTGGTTCGGCGCCGGCTGGGGGCAACTGGGCTGGGGGCTGCAGCACGCCGCCATCCACGGCGCGCTGCACCCGCTGCCGCTGGACAACATCGACAATGCCCACGACCTGCTGCTGCAACTGCTGGCCGAAACCGGGCTGGTCGGCACGGTGCCGGTGGTGCTGGTCGCCCTGGCCTGGCTGTGGCGCGCGCTGCGCGGCTGGATGCGAGCCGGCCGCGCCGCGCCGCAGGCGCCGTCACCGCTGCCGCTGACGGCATGGATGGGCGTGGCGTTCATCGGTCTGCACAGCCTGGTCGAATATCCGCTGTGGTATCTGTATTTTTTGTGGATTTTTGCCTTTCTCGCCGGGTGGATGGAAGCCGGCGACGGCGGGCAGGCCACACCGCTAGCCGCAGCGCGTGCGCCCGAGCTGCCACGCGCGGCGGCGCTGCCGGCGGCCGCGCTGGCGATCGCGCTGGTGATCAAGGCCCTTGCAGACTACGCCCTGACCAACGCCGCGTACGCCGAACCCGCCGAGCAGGCGCAGCAGGCCATCGCCCGCGCCGAGCGCGGTGACCTGTTCTTCCGCCCGTTGATCGGGTTTGCCCGCACCAGCGGCCTGGCCATCCGTGCCGACGATTCGACGGCCACGCTGCAGCTGGACCTGGCCGCCATCGACCGCGTCAGCCATGCCTATGGCGACCCCAATCTGCTGCTGCGACGCATCGTGCTGTTGTCGCGTCTGGGCAACGCCCCGGCGGCGCTGGCGCTGGCGCGGTACACCGCCAGTGCGTTCTGGCTGTATGCCCCCAGTCTGGTGGCGCAGTTCGCCTCGCTGGCGCAGCAGGCCGGGCTGACACCGCAGCAGACCGCGCCGCTGCTCGACGCCCTGCGGCATGCCCCGGTGCTACGCCGCATCACCGTGCCGCAGAACCGTTGAGCGCCTGCCGCGGCCCGGGCGGCCGCGCGCGGTGGGGGGTGGGCCGTATCCAGGCAAAACCTGGCTTGCCGCCGGCTTTTGATGCGGCGCAAAATACGCTTTTCGCGTTGTTTGCCATGTCAGCCGCCGTCCGCGTTCGAACTCTGTTGGCCCAACCCGCAGTGCGTGAGGGTTTGCGCGATATGCGCGCCGTCTCGCTGGGCATTTCCGCCTGGGGCCTGGTCACCGGCGTGGCCATGGTCAAGTCGGGGCTGAGCGTGCAACTGGCGCTGGCCATCAGCCTGTTCGTCTTCGCCGGCAGCGCCCAGCTGGCGGCACTGCCGTTGATCGCCGCCGGGGCACCGCTGTGGCTGATCCTGGCGACGGCGTTTTGCGTCAACCTGCGTTTTGTCGTCTTCAGCGCGCAAATGCGGCCGTACTTCGAAGCCGTGCCGCGGTTGCGCCGCCTGCTCTACGGCTACCTCATCGGTGATCTCAACCAGGTGCTGATGATCCGGCGCCACCCGCATCCGACCGGGGCACCCGAACAGGTGCACTACTTCGTCGGCGTGTCGCTGGCCAACTGGATCGCCTGGCAGGTGCCGTCCATCGCAGGCATCTTGCTGGCGCAGCACATTCCGGGCTCCTGGGGCGTGGCGTTCGCCGGCACGCTGGCGTTGCTGGGCATTGTGCTGTCGTTGCTGGCGGACCGCACCATCGCCGTGGTCATCGTGGTCGCCTCCGCTCTCAGCGCCACGCTGTTCTGGCTGCCGCTGCGCTTGAACCTGGTGGCGGCCATCGTCGGCGCGCTGACCGTCGGTATGGTGTGGGAGGCGTGGAGCAACCGCCAGCTCGCCGCCGGCAACACCGTGCTCGACGGCACCAAGCCCTGAGGATGGGAGCCGCGATGACGCTGCTGCAACAAATCGCCCTGGTCGCCGGACTGACCGCGGTCACCGTCCTCAGCCGCAACCTGTTTTTGCTCTCACGGCGGCCGATGCCCCTGCCGGCACGGGTGAAAATCGCGCTGCGCTTCGCCCCGGCCGCAGCGCTCGCTGCGGTCGTCGCCCCCGAGCTGTTCCTGCTCACGCCGCTGGGGCCGCCGTGGGTGAAGCTCGGCGCGGCCGTCGTCGCCGCCGGCTATTTTTTCGCCCGGCGGGGCATCCTCGGCACCATTCTCAGCGGCATGCTGGCGTTCTGGGCGTTGGGGTGGATCGCCCGCGTCTGGCCATGAAGAGCCTGGCCATCACTCTTGCGGGACGACGGTCGCCGCAGCGTTCACGGCCGCTGGTGGCACATCGCCCAGCGGTTCTTGCCGCTGTGTTTGGCCGCGTACATGGCGTCGTCGGCACGCTGCAGCAGGTCAAAACTGCTGCGCGCATGGGTGGGCACGACGGCCACACCGATGCTGGCCGTCACGCGCAGGCCCGACAGCAGGTCGTAACCCGCGCTGGCGCTGACCTCGACCAGCTTGGCCGCCAGCGCCTGCGCCGACGCCAGGTCGGCCACGGCGCTGAGGACGACGAATTCGTCGCCCCCCAGCCGACCGACGGCATCGTCACGCCGCAGCACGTCCTGGATGGCGTGCGCCACCTGCACCAGCAGCCGGTCGCCGCGCACGTGACCGAGCCGGTCGTTGATCTGCTTGAAACCGTCGAGATCGATGAAGCACAGCGCCAGCATGTCGTCGTGCGCGCGGCGCGACAGCGCGGTGTCCAGCCGTTCCATGATGGCGCGGCGGCTGAGCACGCCGGTGAGCGCATCGCGTTCGGCGTGGTGCAGCAGACGGGCATGGGTGTCGACCTGATGCGTCACGTCGCGCACGAAGGTCAGCAGCGACACCACACGGCCGTCTTCATCGCGCAGCGCCGACAGCGTCCATTCGACCCAGATACGCCGGCGGTCCTTGCGCACGTACTGCGCCTGTTGTACCCAGTGATCGACTTCGCCGCGTAGCAGCCGCTCGTAGATCGCCAGCGTGCGCTCGCGTTCCTCCTCCGGCACGCCGGCGGACAGGCGGTGGGTGCCCAGACGCTCGGCCTCGGTGTAGCCCAGAATCGCCTGCGCCGAGCGCGACCAGCGGGTGATGATGAGCTCGGCGTTGCTCTCGATCACACCCCACGGCAAATTGTCCAGCGCCTGTTCGAGCAGCCAGTTCGAGCGCCTGAGCGCCTGCGCCGTGGTGATGTCGTCGTGCACATCGTGCGCGATGGTGTAGACGGCGTCGATGCGCCCGTCGTTGCCGCGCTCGGGAAATACCTGGATGCGCGCCCAACGCGGCGGGTCGAGGTGGCGCAACAGCCGCAGATAGTCGGCCTGCTGGCCGGCAAAGGCACGCTCGAACGCCGGTTGCGCCGCCGCCCACGCCTCCTCGCCGTAGAGTTCGGACAGGGTGCGGCCGAGCAATCGCTGCGGCGTGCTGCGGGCCCAGGCGACGTAGGGCGGGTTGAAAAACGTCAGCCGCGCCTGCCGGTCCCAGCGGCCGATCGGCAAATCGACGGCTTCGAGCAGCGTGCGTACCTCGGGCACGGCGGCCAGACCGGGTGACTGGGCGGGGTCTGGCATCGCTGCCGCTGATGCATCGACTTGGGGCAGGGCGTTCATGGCATCGTGCAGGCGGCGTGCGTGGGTCGGAGTGTGCAGGGGCTGCGGGAGATCAAATGTGATGCGGCGATTTTGGCTGCCGACACGGCGTGGTCAAGTGCACGCTCTACACTATCTGCCGTTTGTTGTGACCGATTTTGCATTTTCGCCCGAATTCTTTGGCTTGCCCACCTTTTCCACCCCCTGATCTCCATGTCCCGCGCCACCAAAATCGTTGCCACCATCGGCCCCGCAAGCTCCGCACCTGACATCCTCGAACGCATGATCGTCGCCGGCGTGGACGTCGTGCGGCTGAATTTCTCTCACGGCCAGGCGCAAGATCACATCGACCGCGCCCGATTGATCCGCGACACCGCCAGCCGCCTGGGCAAGGCCGTGGCCATCATGGCCGACCTGCAAGGGCCGAAAATCCGCGTCGGCCGTTTCAAGGACGGCAAGGTCCTGCTCCAGGCCGGGCAGAAATTCATTCTCGACGCCACCTGCGAACTCGGCGACGACACCCGCTGCGGCCTGGATTACAAAGACCTGCCGCGCGACGTGCAGCCGGGGGACCGCCTGCTGCTCAACGACGGCCTGATCGTGCTCACCGTCGAGTCGGTCAGCGGCCCGGAAATCCACACCGTGGTCACCATCGGCGGCGAGCTGTCGAACAACAAAGGCATCAACAAGCAGGGCGGCGGGCTGTCGGCACCGGCGCTCACGGCCAAGGACATGGAGGACATCCGCACCGCGATGTCGTTCCAGGCCGACTATCTGGCGGTGTCGTTCCCGAAAAACGCCACCGACATGGAGCTGGCCCGGCAGCTCGCCAACGTCGCCGGCGAACCTTACGGACACAAACCCGCGCTGATCGCCAAGATCGAGCGGGTCGAGGCGATCGACGCGCTGACCGAAATCCTGCGGGCTTCGGACGGCATCATGGTCGCGCGCGGTGATCTCGCCGTGGAAGTGGGCAACCCTGCAGTGCCCGCGCTGCAAAAGCGCATGATCCGCATGGCGCGCGAAATGGATCGCGTGGTCATCACCGCCACGCAAATGATGGAGTCGATGATCGTCAACGCCGTGCCCACGCGCGCCGAAGTGTCGGACGTGGCCAACGCCGTGCTCGACGGCACCGACGCGGTGATGCTCTCGGCCGAAACCGCCGCCGGAAAATATCCGGTGGAAACCGTCGAAACCATGGCGAGCATTTGCGAAGCGGCGGAAAAGTTCGAGGAAGTCAAGCTCGAACACGACTTCATCGACAAACAGTTCACGCGCATCGACCAGTCGATCGCCATGGCCGCGCTGTTCACCGCGCACCACCTGGGGTGCAAGGCCATCGCCGCGTTGACCGAGTCGGGGTCGACGGCGTTGTGGATGAGCCGGCACCGCGTCAAGGTGCCGATCTATGCCTTGTCGCGTAGCGAAACCTCGGTGCGACGCATGGCGCTGTACCGCAACGTGCGGCCGATGCTGCTGCAATTCGACACCACCGACCGCGACGCGCTGCTCAACCAGGCCGAAGCCCGGCTGATCGAAAAAAACGCCGTCGCCTCGGGAGACAGCTACGCCATCACCTGCGGTGAACCGATCGGTATGGCCGGCGGCACCAATATGCTCAAGGTCATGCGCGTGCCGCGCTGACATCGGCGCGGCACCGGCGGTGCGGGCCGCGGCCGCAGCGCAGGCCCGCTCCCGGCTCAAACCTGCAGAAACTGCAGCTGCACACCGGAGAGGTTGATGACGTCGCCCGAGCGCAACACCACGGGCATCAGGCCGAGCGACACGCCGTTGACCTGCGCGCGTTTTTCGCCTTCGACCTGGACGAGTTCGTAGCCGCGCGGTTTGCGCGTCACGCTCACCACCAGGATGCCGCGCTGACCGAAGGTGGTCTGCTCTTTGCTTAGCAGGATTTCGCGGCCGGCAGCGTCGCCGCTGAGCACCTTGATCTTGTAGCTGCGATCGGCATCTCCTGCCCGGTTGCGCGAGTCGGCAAACCCGGAATTGCCAAAGCGCGACGGGCCAAAACCCGTGGTGGCGCCAAAACGCGACGGGCCAAACGAGGTTTGCCGCGTGTCCGACAGCAGGCGCAGGCTGTATTTGCCGATGTCCACCGTGTCGCCCTCGCGGAACGGGGCCGACTTGATCGGCGCGCCGTTCAGATACGTGCCGTTGGTGCTGCCCAGGTCCTGGATGGTGTAGCTTTCCGTGCCGGCAGCGGTATCACGCAGCAGCACAGCGTGTTCGCCACTGACGGCCAGATTGTCGATGACGACGTCGTTGTAGGGACGTCTGCCCAGCGTGGTGCGATCTTTGCTGAGGACGACCTCCTTGAGCACCTTGCCATCCAGAGTGATCACGAGTTTGGCCACGATTCGAAGTCCGTTGGTAAACAATCAATCGGGCAGCAGGCTGCGATTTCAGGCCGACGCGCGGGCGTTCACGAGGATGACGGAAATATTGTCGCGCCCCCCTGCTGCATTCGCATCGTCGATGAGTTGCCGGACTGCCGCCTCAGGATGTCCAGCATATTGCCGCAACACGGCTTCGATTTTGGCATCAGCCAGCATATCGTTCAAGCCATCGGAGCACAGCAGCAACGTGTCCCCCGCCATCATGGGATGCATGGCCACGTCAGGTTCCAGTCTGGCGTCCACGCCCAGGGCGCGGGTGACCAGATTTTTTCCGCCCATGCGCTCGGCGTCCTCGGGCAGGATCAGCCCCATGTCGATCTGCTCCTGCAGCGCCGAGTGGTCACGGGTCAGCAGGCGCAACTGGTTCTGGCGCAACAGATACGCCCGCGAGTCGCCAGCGTGGGCGATGACGGCAACGTTACCAGTGAACGCCACGGTCACCAGCGTCGCCCCCATGCCGGAAAACTGCGGATTGCTGCGCGCCGCGCGCAGGATGTCGGCGTTGACGTAGCGGATGGCCTGGCGCAGTTCGGTCGACAGATCCAGCGCCGTCACCGTGGGGTACTCCGCCTTCAGCCGGGCGATGCGCGCGCAGATTTGCGCCGTGGCCATGCCGCTGGCCACCTCACCGGCGGCGTACCCCCCCATGCCGTCGGCGAGCACGGCGATCTGTGCCACGGCGTCGTAAGCCACGGCATCTTCGTTGTGTTCACGCACCCGCCCGGTGTGGGTGAGGCTGATCATGTCGTACTGCAGCGCGGGCGGTGTTGCTGCGGTTTTGCCCAAAGCAGCGTTCATGCGGCAGACACGGGAGGACGGGAGTACACCAGCCGCGAACCCGCCCAGACGACCAGCGCCCCGGCGAGCCCGGCGATTTTTTCGACATAGTCCGCCAGCGGCAAGTCCTGCACCCAGCGCTCCACCGCCGGGTCGGTGACCAGCAGGCCGCCGGCGATCCAGCCCAGCAGCATCGCCCCCAGGGTGATGATGACCGGAAAGCGCTGCATCAGCCGGATGACCAGCTGGCTGCCCCAGACGATGATGGGCACGCTCAGCACCAGGCCGAAAACGACCAGCAGCATGGAATGTTGTTCACCGGCGTTTTGCGCCGCACCGGCAATGGCGATGACGTTGTCCAGGCTCATGACGAAGTCGGCGATGATCACCGTTTTCACTGCGGCCCACAATTTGTCCGCAGCCTGGATGTCGCCGTGGCCTTCCTCCTCGTGCGGTGCGAGAAGCTTGATGCCGATCCAGAACAGCAGCAATCCGCCGACGATTTTGAGAAACGGCAGCTTGAGCAGCGTCAGCGCGAAAAAAATCAGCACCACACGCAGGCCGATGGCCCCGGCGGTGCCCCACAGAATGCCGAGTTTGCGCTGATGTGCGGGCAGTTTGCGCGTGGCCAGGGCGATGACCACGGCGTTGTCACCCCCCAGGAGGATGTCGATCAGGACGATCTGACCGATCGCCGCGAGAAATTCGACGGTGAGATAGTGCTCCATGCCGCAGCTTGTCCAAAAGGAATGGCGCACCGCCCGCTGCACGGCACGCTGCGCACATCATACCTTTTGTAACCGGGCGCAGCCTTGCCCGCATGGAGGCACGCTCAGCGCAGCGCCTGCGCCAGCAGCTTGCCCATCTCAGACGGGTTGCGAGTGACGGTGAAGCCGCAGGCCTCCATGATCGCCAGCTTGGCCTCGGCGGTGTCTTCGCCGCCGGAAATCAGCGCGCCCGCGTGGCCCATGCGCTTGCCCGGAGGCGCAGTGACTCCGGCGATGAAGCCCACGACCGGTTTTTTCATGTGCTCCTTGCACCAGCGCGCGGCCTCGGCTTCGTCAGAGCCGCCGATTTCGCCGATCATGATCACGGCGTCGGTTTCCGGATCGTCGTTGAACATGCGCATGATGTCGATGTGCTTCAGGCCGTTGATCGGGTCGCCGCCGATGCCCACCGCGCTGCTCTGCCCCAGCCCCAGTTCGGTGACTTGCGCCACCGCTTCGTAAGTGAGGGTGCCCGAACGCGAGACGATGCCCACCCGCCCCTTGCGGTGGATGTGCCCGGGCATGATGCCGATCTTGATTTCGTCCGGGGTGATCAGTCCGGGGCAGTTCGGGCCGAGCAGCAGGGTCTTTTTGCCGCCCGCGGCTTCCTTGGCTTTCATGCGGTTGCGCACCAGCAGCATGTCCTTGACCGGAATGCCCTCGGTGATGCAGATGACCAGATCGAGGTCGGCCTGCACCGCCTCCCAGATCGCATCGGCCGCGCCGGCCGGCGGCACGTAGATCACCGACACGGTCGCGCCGGTGGCCGCCTTGGCGTCGGCCACGCTGCCGTAGATCGGGATGCCCTCGAAGTCCTCACCGGCCTTTTTCGGATTCACGCCGGCGACGAAACAGTTGCGGCCATTGGCGTAGTCGCGGCACATGCGGGTGTGGAACTGGCCGGTCTTGCCGGTGATGCCCTGGGTGATGACCTTGGTGTCTTTGTTGATCAGGATCGACATGTCTGCCTCGCAGGCAGACGGCGCGCTGGCGCCGCCTGCTCAAATTTCGGGTCAATGGAATGGGTCGAGCGTGCTGCTGGGCGGGCCCGTGTCTCAGGCCGCCGCGGCGACCACCTTCTCGGCCGCCTCGGCCATGGTCTCGGCGCTGATGATCGGCAGCCCGGATTCCGCCAGCATCCTGCGCCCGATGTCCTCGTTGGTGCCTTTCATGCGCACCACCAGCGGCACGTTCAGGCCGACCGCGCGGCTGGCGGCAATCACGCCTTCGGCAATGGTGTCGCAGCGCATGATGCCGCCGAAAATGTTGACCAGAATCGCCCTGACCTTGGGGTTGTGCAGCATGATCTGGAACGCCGCGGTCACCTTTTCCGCGGTGGCGCCGCCGCCGACGTCGAGAAAGTTCGCCGGCGAGCCGCCGTAGAGCTTGATGGTGTCCATCGTCGCCATCGCCAGCCCGGCGCCGTTGACCAGGCAGCCGATGTTGCCGTCGAGCTGGATGTAGGCGAGGTCATGCTTGTGCGCCTCGGTCTCGGCCGGGTCTTCCTCGTCCAGGTCGCGCAGCGCCTCGATTTCCGGGTGGCGGAACAGCGCGTTGTCGTCGAAGTTGAACTTGGCGTCCAGCGCCTTGATCTGCCCGTTGCCTTCGAGAATCAGCGGGTTGATTTCCACCAGCGAGGCGTCGGTGTCCATGTAGGTCTGGTAGAGCTTCTGGAACACCTCGACTGCCTGCGGCAGCGAGGCCTCGGGAATGCCGATGCCGGCGGCGAGCTCGCGCGCCTGCTGCGGCTGCAGCCCGACCAGCGGATCGACGAACACCTTGCGGATCTTGTCCGGGGTCTTCGCCGCCACCTCCTCGATGTCCATGCCGCCTTCGCTGGAGGCCATCACCGCGACCTTCTGCGTCGCGCGGTCGGTCAGCACCGCGGCGTAGTACTCCTTTTTGATGTCGGCGCCGTCCTCGATCAGCAGCCGCCGCACCTTCTGCCCCTGCGGCCCGGTCTGGTGGGTGACGAGCTGCATGCCCAGAATCTGCCCGGCGAGCTGCCGCACCTCGTCGAGCGAACGCGCGAGCTTGACCCCGCCGCCTTTGCCACGGCCGCCGGCATGGATCTGCGCCTTGACCACCCACACCGGCCCGCCGAGTTCGCGCGCCACGGCAACGGCTTCATCGACGCTGAACGCCGGTTTGCCACGCGGCACCGGCACGTCGTGCTCGCGCAGGATCTGCTTGGCCTGGTATTCGTGAATTTTCATGATGTCTCGTCCTCGACTTGGGGTGTGGAGATTGTGCCAGCGGCGCCGCCCGCCGCAGCCGGGCGCGCCCAACGCGGATAAAACTCGGCCACCGCAGGCCCGTCGAGCCGCAGGGCGTGGCAACGGTTGAGCTGAAACGGCATTTGCGCTTCGCCCTCCGCCCTGGCGGCGGGCAGCGCGACGTCGGCCAGCCCGGCCAGGCCCTGCACTGCCGCCGTGGGCAGCACCTGGGTCAATTCGGTCAGGTGGGTACAGCCGAGCACTCCGCCCAGGCGTTCGCGCACCGCGGCGCGAAATCCGCGCAGCAGATTCAGTCCGATGAGTTTTTTGTACGCATCGTCGTGCTCACCACAATTGGCGTAGGGGCTGAACAGGGTGTAGGTCTGGGCATCGACGACGTTCAACGCCGTGTCGATGGTGACGACGAGCAGCATGTCGTGCACTGGAACACCGGCCGGACGGCAGCGGGCCGACAGGGTGATGTCGCGGGTTTTGACGTCGCGCAGCTCGGCCTGCAAATCCCACAGCCCGTCGTCCCGCGCGTAGCACTCGACGTGGATGCTGCGGCGGTGAACCAGACGACGGGAGACGGCAGGAGAAGCGGGAGGAACGTCGCGCATGGACTGTGTGTTTTTGATGAAGCGCAAGATTCAGTGTATCGCAGCCTGCTGCGCCGCAGCAAGCCGATGCCGTGTCAAAGCGCTCGACCGCCTGACGTGCTCCGACCTGCACCGGCCGTCAACCGGCGGCCTCATCCGCCTGTCCCCCATCGGCGGTATCACCGCGCAACACCGCGCGCACGACATCGCTGCTGAACCCGCGCTGCTGCAAAAACCGCGTCTGCCGCGCACGTTCGGCTGCGTCCTGCGGCAGATGGGCAAATTTGCGCGCCCACACCGCCTGCGCCCGGGCGCGCTCGTCGTCACCGACGGCGCGCAGGGCGGCGGCCGTGATCTCTGCGTCCAGGCCATGCACGGCAAGCTCCTGAGCGATCCGCGCGACGCCGTAACGCGAGCGGCGACGGTGGACCAACGACTGCGCAAAACGCTCGGCGCTCAGCAGGTTCAGCCGCTGCAATTCGTCGAGCAGGCTGTCGATGGCCGCGGGGTCGGCGTCATGGCGCGACAGTTTGCGCTGCAGCTCGACGCGGCTGTGCTCGCGCTGCGCCAGATAGCGCAGCGCGCGGGCACGCAGTGACAGCTCGGCACGCGGCATGGACGGTCGACGCTACGGTCGGCGGCGTTGAACAGGCCGTTGAAAAACTGCTGCGGCGGGCCATCTGCGGCGCTGCGCGGTGCTCGCTGCCTCGCCGATCGACCTGATCTGTCTCGGTCGCTGCGCTCCGTGCGCCTTGCATCTGGCCATCCTCACGACGTTTTCCAACGGCCTGTTAGTCCGCGTCGTCGGCGGCCATGCCCGCGGTCAGCGCGGCGCTGGCTTCGGGCACACCGAGACTGGCGCGGATTTTGTTTTCGATTTCACGCGCAACGTCGGGGTTGGCTTTGAGGAACTCCCGCGCGTTGTCTTTGCCCTGGCCGATCTTTTCGCCGTTGTACGCGTACCAGGCGCCGGACTTCTCGACCACTTTGGCGAGTACGCCCAGGTCGATGATCTCGCCCTCGCGCGACACGCCCTCGCCGTAGAGGATGTCGAATTCGGCTTGCTTGAACGGCGGGGCGACCTTGTTTTTCACCACCTTGACCTTGGTTTCCGAGCCGATGACCTCCTCGCCTTTTTTGATCGAGCCGACGCGGCGGATGTCCAGTCGCACCGAGGAATAGAACTTGAGCGCGTTGCCGCCGGTGGTGGTTTCGGGATTGCCGAACATCACGCCGATTTTCATTCGGATCTGGTTGATGAAAATCACCAGGCAGTTGGTGCGCTTGATGTTGGCGGTGAGCTTGCGCAGCGCCTGGCTCATCAGCCGCGCCTGCAGTCCGGGCAGCGCGTCGCCCATCTCGCCCTCGATCTCGGCCTTGGGGGTGAGCGCGGCGACCGAGTCGACGACGATCATGTCCACCGACCCCGAGCGCACCAGCGCATCGACGATTTCCAGCGCCTGTTCGCCGGTGTCGGGCTGTGAAATCAGCAGATCGGGCAGGTTGACACCGAGTTTGGCCGCGTACTGCACATCCAGCGCATGTTCGGCGTCGATGAACGCGCAGGTGCCGCCGAGTTTCTGCATCTCGGCGATGACCTGCAGCGTCAGCGTGGTCTTGCCCGACGATTCCGGGCCGTAGATTTCCACCACCCGCCCGCGCGGCAGCCCGCCCACGCCCAGCGCAATGTCCAGCCCCAGCGAGCCGGTGGACACCACATCGATGTCGCGCTGCGCCTCGGCATCGTCCATGCGCATGATGGTGCCTTTGCCGAACTGCTTTTCGATTTGCGACAGTGCAGCGGCGAGCGCTTTGGCTTTTTCCGGGTTGGCGACGATTTTTCCCTGTTCCATGGCACGTTTCCTGGGTCTGAATGGCACTGCGGCGCAATGTAGCACAACTGGATATAAAGACAGATGGCTCAAGCCCGCGGCGCACGAAAAAAGGGAGCCGAAGCTCCCTCGATCGCAGCGACGATACGGGTCAAAAACTATAGCCGATCGCCAGGGTGTAGACCACCGGGTTGAATTTGATCGTGGTCTTGGCCTGCGAGGTGATCACCGAGCGGTCCGGGGTATACGAGGTGGACGTCAGGTCGCTGCGCACGTCGGCGTAGGCGATGGTGCCCACCACCGACCAGCGCGAATTGAGGCGGTAGATCATGCCCACGTGTGCCGCCCACGTCAGATCGCTCGACAGATGGATGTCGGTCGGCCCCTGCAGGCTGGTCAGCGGCGACAGCGCCCTGGTGTTGCGGAACCAGGTGTAGTTGACCCCCAGGCCGACGAACGGGTCCCACGTCGCCTGCTTGCCACGGATGTGGTAGTTGAGGAACGCCGTGGGCGAGTAGACATCGACATCGGTCACGCCGACACCGCGCAGCGACGCCCAGCCGCTGCCCTCGGCGTACGTGCGCACCCGCGGCGGGTACCCCAGCGCCAGCTCGAAGCTCCACGGCCCGGGCAGGTTGCGCACATAGCCCAGGCCAAGGGTGGTGGCGTTGCCCACGGCGAGGTTGAGGTTCGGCGGCGTGTTGTAGCCGGTGAGATCGGGCAGGCTGGAGTGGTTGTTCAGATACGCTGCGCCGACATAAATGATGTTTTTCGGAAAATCGTCGGCGTGCGCGGCGGGCAGCAGCCCCAGACTGCCCAGGGCGAGCGCGCTGCCGAGCACGGTGCGTTGCAAGCTGTTCATCACAGTGTCTCCTCCAGACTCATTGCGAAATCCAGCCAAAGCCCTTCATCGCCTGCAAGGTGGCATTGGCGATGATCTGGTAGCCGGCAGGCGTGGGGTGCACCGCATCGGCAAACAGCCAGCTGCCGAGGTTGGCCTGGCTGGCACCGGCCGCCGCATACGGCGTGTTCACATTGCACAGCAGCGAGCTCGTCGTCGCCGGGTTGCACCACGGCGTGGTCACATTGCTCAGCCCGAACTGCGCCGGATTGGCGATTTCCTGGTTGAGCAGGCCGTAGCCGTCGAGCACCTTGACCGGCTGACCCTGCAGGTCGTTGAGCAGACGCTGGTTGAACACCTGCACCAGGTTGGACAGCAGGTAGCACGGCGTCGAGGTCACGGTGTTGTCGCACACATACCCCGCCGGCGGCGTCTGCGGCGGCGTTGCCGCGGTATACGGCAGACCGCGGCCGAACGGCGTCAGCGACGAATCGGGCAGGGTGTAGACGAGTACGTACTTCGCACCCTTGCTGGTCATCAGACTGACCTGCGCTGCCAGTGCATCGGCGGCCTGCGCCACGGAGGTCTGGGCCGCGGCCACAGCCGCCGTCGTCGCGTCATGCTGCGCGCTGGCCTGGATGGCGGCGATCTGCGCCTGCGTCAGGTTGGGGTTTTGCTGCAACGCGGTGGTCACCGCCTGCGTCACCGCCTGCGTCACCGTCGCGCTGACCGTGCCCAGCGCAGCGAAAATGTCGTTGTTGCCCGCCAGCACGGTGACGAGCTGATTGGCGTTGAAGCTGCCGCCGAACTGGTTGAGATAGTTCTGCACCTGCGCCGTCACCGGCAGGGTGAGCGCCCCGCCGCTGTGACCGATCCCGTTGGCGTTGGACACCATCGAGCCGCCCTGGGCAAAATTGGTGCAGTTGGCCTGGCCGGAGGACGGCGGCGCGCTGAACGCGCAAAATGCAGGGTTCGGCGTCGGGCCGGTGGTGCCAAGGTACATCACGCCCGACGGGGTACCGTAGCCGATGAGGTTGGGAGTCAGGCCGATGTTGAGGCTTTTCGCCAGCACATTGGTCCAGTTGCCGGTGGGCGCGCCGTTGACGGTGAACTGTCCACCGGCCGGATAGGGCAGCCCGGTGAAGGCGATATTGCTCGCCGTACCCGGACCGTACACGCTCAGCGCCGCCAGGGTGTAGGCGCCGTCATCGGACAGGCTGTCGCCAAACGCCACGATCTGCTTGAATCCGCCCGCTGGCGGCGCGCTCGGCGCGGTGCTCGCCGCGTTCACGCTGCTGACCGTCGCCAGCGACGGCGGAGACGGATTGCCGCCGCCACCGCATCCCGCCAGCCCCAGCGCACTGGCCAGAGCCAGCGCGATCCAGACACGTCTTTGCATACACATCTCCTCGAACGTTTATGGTGTGCCTGCTGCGCGCCCCGACGGGCAGCCTGTCTTGCGCCATCACCGCAGGCCGGCGGTCGGTGAAATAGAACGACCGTTCGCTTCCAGCATAACGGAGGCAAGTAGGCGTCGCAAGAGCGTTTTTGCCCATGCTGCGGCAGTTGGCGAATTCGCAACAACGCCCGGCACGCGCCGGGGTCGCGTCAGCGCGGGCCGGAGCCATGCTCCGCCCGGCGCAGACGGTCGCGCAGCGCCAGCCAGGGCGGCGTGTCGGGCAATTCCTCGACCCAGATCTGGTCGAGCTGCGCGCTATCGAGCTCACGCAGCGCGGCGTATAGCCGTCGCGCGTACTCCGCTGGCGTGGCAGGCAATGCCAGCCAGTGCGCCGCACCGGTGGCAGGGGCGGCAAGCGCCAGCACGCCGATACGCTGCCCCGCCGCAGTCTGCCGCGGCCAGTCGGCGTCGATCTGTTCACGGCTGCGCAGCAGCAGCGGCGTGCGCGGCGCATAGTGCGCCGGCAGTGCACCGGCCACGCGCGGCGCGCCTTCGGTCGGGCGCAGCAGGGTGCTGGCCGGCACGCCCAGCACCTGCGCCAGCGCGTCCGCCTGCAACTGGCCCGGACGCAAGATGCGCGGCGGCTGCACCGTGCAATCGACGATGGTGCTTTCGATCCCCACGGCACAGGCGCCGCCGTCGAGCACCAGCAGATCGTCGCCGAGTTCGGCGCGCACGTGTGCCGCGGTCGTCGGGCTGATGCGGCCGAAGCGGTTGGCCGACGGCGCCGCCAGCCCGCCCCGGCCATGCCTGAACTGCCCCAGCACCGCCTGCGCCACGGGGTGCGCCGGGCAGCGCAGGCCGATGCTATCCTGCCCGGCGGCGCAGGCCGTGGCGACCCCGGGCCGGCGCGGCAGGATCAGCGTCAGCGGCCCGGGCCAGAAAGCAGCCGCCAGCGCCCGCGCGGCCTCGGGCACCGTCGAGGCCCAATGCGCCAGATCGGCGTCGCGCGCCACGTGCACGATCACCGGATGGTCCGCCGGCCGACCTTTGGCCGCATAGATTTTGGCCACCGCCTGCGGGTTTTCGGCGTCGGCCGCCAGGCCGTAGACGGTTTCGGTGGGCAAACCGACGAGTTCGCCGGCCTCCAGCCGCTGCACCGCCGCTGCGATGTCGGCGGCAGTCACCGAGGCGGTGGGAGCGGCGGCCACGTTCAGAACGGCTCCAGGCCGAGCAGGTCGCACGCGCGCAAGGCGGTTTGCCGCGCAGCCTCGGCGCTGGCCGCGGTGCAGGTCAAGTGCCCCATCTTGCGGCCTTTGCGCGGCTCGCGCTTGCCGTAGAGGTGCAGATGGGCGCCGGCCAGCGCCAGCACGGCGGCCCAATCGGGCTCACGCTGCCGGCCCGCGGCGTCGAACCACAGGTCGCCCAGCAGATTGAGCATCACCGCGGCGCTGTGCTGCCGCGGCGGCAGCAGCGGCGCGCCCACCAATGCCCGCCACTGCAGTTCGAATTGCGACACGGTACACGAGTCGATGGTGTGGTGGCCGGAGTTGTGCGGCCGCGGCGCGATTTCGTTGGCCAGCAGCCGGCCGTCGCGCAGCACAAAAAATTCCACACACAGCACACCGACATAATCCAGCCCCTGCGCCACCGTGGCTGCAGCAGCCTGCGCCGCCTGCGCGACCTCCGGTGGGATCGCCGCGCCGGGGGACAGGCTGGCAAACAAAATGCCATTGCGGTGCAGATTCTGCTGCGGGGCGAACTGCACCACGGCACCGTCACGGCCGCGCGCCATCACCACGGAGAGCTCGAACGCCAGGTCCAGCCGCTGTTCCAGCACGCAGTCCACGCCGCCGAGCGCGGCCCACGCCGCAGGCAGGTCCGCGGCGGTGGGCACGGCGATCTGGCCTTTGCCGTCGTAGCCCAGCCGCGCGGTTTTCAGGATGCCGGGAAACAACCCGGGGCTGACCGCCCCGAAGTCCGCCCCGGCGGGCAGCACGGCATGCGGTGCGCACGGCACGCCCAGCCGGGCGAACAAGGCCTTTTCCTGCGCCCGATCCTGGCAGACGGCAACGGCCTGCGGCGCTGGCGCCAGCGGCACCCGCGCATCGAGCCAGCGCAGCGCCTGCGCCGGGATGTTCTCGAATTCCACCGTCACCGCGGCGCACTCGCGGGCGAGCTGTTCCAGCGCCAGCGGATCGTCGTAACGCGCCGCCAGGTGGATGCCGGTGACCTGCGCCGCTGGCGCGGCCTCGTCGGCTTCGAGCACGGCCACGCCATAGCCGGCGCTTTGCGCCGCCTGCGCGAACATGCGGCCGAGTTGCCCGCCGCCGAGTACCCCCAGCGTGGCGCCGGGGGGAATGAACGCCGCGGACTGGCTCATGCCGCGTCTCCCACGCGCATTGCCCGCGCCGCCGCGGTCTGTTCGGCGCGGAAGGCGTCGAGCCGGCTGCGCAGGTCGGCGTCGTGCGCGGCCAGCAGCGCGATGGCGAACAGCGCCGCGTTGGCCGCCCCGGCCTCGCCGATGGCGAACGTCGCCACCGGAATGCCCTTGGGCATTTGCACGATGGACAGCAGCGAATCCTTGCCACGCAGATACTTGCTCGGCACCGGCACACCGAGCACCGGCACCGTGGTTTTGGCCGCGAGCATGCCCGGCAGGTGTGCCGCGCCGCCGGCTCCGGCAATGATGGCGCGCAGTCCACGCGGCTGCGCCGCCTCGGCGTAGGCGAACAGGTCGTCGGGCATGCGGTGCGCCGACACCACCCGACAGTCGTGCGGCACACCGAAGCGGGCCAGGACGTCGGCCGCATGGCGCATCACCTCCCAGTCGCTCTGCGAGCCCATCACCACGCCGATTGCGGCCATCTGCCTCTCCTTGCTGCGTCTGTCGAAGCGGCGATTTTAAGAAGCCGCGGCCACCACGCGCGCAGGCGCCGCTATGCTCACGGCAGACGCAGATTGCGCGCCGCATACCCCCGCTGGTATTTTGCGCATCCGCCCCCATCTGCCCGCTTTCAGGAGTCGAACATGATTGATGTCACCGTCGCCAATTTTGAAGCCGAAGTCATCGAAGCGTCCAACACCGTGCCGGTGCTGGTGGATCTGTGGGCGCCGTGGTGCGGCCCGTGCCGCGCGCTCGGCCCCGTGCTGGAAAAACTCGAAATCGCTTACGCCGGCCGGTTCAAGCTGGTGAAAATCAACACCGAGGAAGAACAGGAGCTGGCCGCTGCGTTCGGCGTGCGCAGCATCCCGATGGTGATGCTGCTGAAAAACGGCCAGCCGGTCGATGGTTTCGTCGGCGCGCTGCCCGAAGGCCAGATCCGGGCGTTTCTCGACAAGCACGTCCCGCAGGCCGCCCCGGAACAGGACGGCGCGGCCGATGCCGCCGAGCCGGCCGCACCGGCCGGCGCCGCCCTGCCGCCGCTGGAAAAGCTGCAGCAGGATCTGGCGACCAATCCGGCCAACGATAGCGCGCGCAAGGCGTATGTCGAGCTGCTGCTCAAGGCCGGCCGCACCGCCGACGCGGCGCAGGCGTTCGAGCCGCTGGCAGCCAAGGCGCCGACCGACCGGCGCATCCAGGCGCTGGCCGACTGGCTGACCGCGGCGCAGGAAGCGCCGGGCCTGCCCGCCGTGGCTGTGCTCCAGGCCGACATCGCCGCGAACAAACGCGATTTCGATGCGCGCTACGCGCTGGCGCAACGCTACATGGCCGAGCAGCAATGGACGGCAGCGCTCGACGAGCTGCTCGAAATCCTCATGCGCAACAAAACCTGGAACGAGGACAAGGCACGCAAGACCTATGTCAACATCCTCGAACTGCTCACCCCGGCAGAGGCGCCCAAACCCACCGCCGCCGGCCAGCCCGCAGCGGCCGACCCCACGGTGGAAAGTTACCGCCGCCGGCTGAGCATGACGGTGCTGAGCTGACGCCGGGCAACCCACCCGCCCTCGCCCGCGCGTGGGGCGTTCACCGTTTGCGGGGGGCAGACGCCGGCCTGGAGCCGGCGGCGTGGCGCGGTCAGAGCGTGATCTGCGTGCCCAGCAGCTTGAGAAACTGCCCGAGCCACGCGGGATGCGCCGGCCACGCCGGCGCGGTCACCAGATTGCCCTGCGTCACCGCCTGGTCCACGGGAATGTCGGCATAGTCGCCACCGGCCTCGCGCACTTCCGGGCCGCATGCCGGGTACGCCGAGCACCGGCGTCCCTGCAGCACGCCGGCTGCGGCCAGAATCTGCGCGCCGTGGCACACCGCCGCCACCGGCTTGTTGGTGTCGAAGAAATGGCGCACGATGGCCAGCACGCGCGGGTTCAGCCGCAGGTACTCGGGCGCCCGGCCTCCGGGGATGAGCAGCGCGTCGTAGTCCTCGGGTTTGACCTCGGCGAAGGTGGCGTTGAGGGTGAAGTTGTGCCCCGGTTTTTCCGAATAGGTCTGCGCCCCCTCGAAATCGTGGATCGCGGTTTTCACCTGCTCGCCGGCCTTTTTGTCCGGGCAGACCGCGTGCACCGTGTGTCCCACGGCCTGCAGCGTCTGGAACGGCACCATGGTTTCGTAGTCTTCGGCGTAATCCCCTGCGAGCAGCAAAATGCGTTTTGCAGCCATGTCCTGTCTCCGTTGTCACCGCACATGCGGCAGCGGCATTGTGGGCTGCGACGAGGCAAAAACTCAAGCCTGCAAGGCGCCGCCGCGGGGTTTCTACAATCGGCTGACTGCGTTCCGAAAGCCCGCCCATGACTTCTGCCCTGCTGCAAACCACCCTACGCTCGCTGCCGCTGCTGTCGCGCGGCAAAGTGCGCGAGAACTACGCGATCGACGAACATCGCATGCTGATGGTCGCCACCGACCGCATTTCGGCGTTCGACGTCATCATGGCCGAGCCGATTCCCGGCAAGGGCGAAATCCTCACCCGCATGGCCCGCTTCTGGTTCGGGCTGCTGCACGACGTCGTGCCCAACCATCTGCTGCCCGACGACCCGGAATCGGTGGTCGCGCCCGATGAGCGCGAGCAGGTGCGCGGCCGGGCGATGGTGGTCAAGCGGCTCAAGCCGCTGCCGGTCGAGGCGGTGGTACGCGGGTATCTCGCCGGGTCGGGCTGGAAGGACTATCAGGCCACGGGCTCGGTGTGCGGGGTCAGGCTGCCTGCGGGGCTGAAGCTCGCCAGCCGCCTGCCCGAGCCGATTTTCACCCCGGCGACCAAGGCCGAGCTCGGTGCGCACGACGAAAACATTTCGTTCAGCCAGATGGCCGCGACCATCGGCGCGGAAACGGCGATCCAGGTGCACGACGCCAGCCTGGCGATCTACCAGCGTGCCGCCGATTACGCCGCGGCGCGCGGCATCCTGATCGCCGACACCAAGTTCGAATTCGGGCTGGACGAGCACGGCACCGTCACGCTGATGGACGAAGTGCTGACCCCCGATTCGTCGCGCTTCTGGCCGGCCGACACATGGAAGGAAGGCGTGTCGCCGCCGAGCTTCGACAAGCAGTTTTTGCGCGACTGGCTGGAGAGCGTGCCCGGCTGGAACAAGCAGCCGCCGCCACCACATCTGCCGGCGGACATCATCGCCAGGACCGCGGAGCGTTACCGCGAGGCGCTGCAGCGGCTGACGGCTTGAGGCGGCGGTCGCCTCAGCGCACGGCGTAAGCCGCCACCACCCCGGCAAACAGCGCCAACCCGAGGTAGTGGTTGAGGCGGAAAGCGCGAAAACACCGCGCCGGATCGCGGCTGCGGATCAGGGTGTAGTGATGCACCGCCTGCGCCGCGGCTGCGGCCACGCCCAGAGCATACGGCCAGCCCAGGTGCAGCGCCCAGCCCACCGCGGCCCAGATGGCGATGAACGCGGCGTAGCTGGCCATGACCGCGGCGACGTCGGCGCGGCCGAAGGTGATCGCCGAGGTCTTGATGCCCACCTTCAGGTCGTCCTCGCGGTCGACCATGGCGTATTCGGTGTCGTAGGCCAGCACCCAGAACAGATTGCCCAGCAGCAGCACCCAGGCCAGCAGCGGCACCTCGCCGCGCGCGGCGGCGAACGCCATGGGAATACCGAAGCTGAACGCCACGCCGAGATACGCCTGCGGCAACGCCAGCCAGCGTTTGGTCCAGGGGTAGGCAATGGCGATGAGCAGGGCCGCCACCGACATCTGAATGGTCAGCGCATTGGTGGTGAGCACCAGACCGAAGGCGACGAGCGCCAGCACGGCGCCCACCAGCAGCGCCTCCCGGGTGGACACCTGGCCCGATGTCACCGGACGCTGCGCCGTGCGGCGCACGGCGCGGTCGAAGTCCTGATCGGCCACGTCGTTGACCGCGCAGCCGGCCGAACGCATGAGAAACGTGCCGGCGATGAACACCACCACCAGCCACCAGTTCGGGCGGCCGCTACTTGCAATCCACAACGCCGACAGACTCGGCCACAACAACAGCAGAGAACCGACCGGCTTGTCCCAACGGATCAGGGCCAGCCACAAACGCAAACGTTCCATCTGCGCCATTATCGCCAGCGCCGGCCATGGCCGGCACAGCGGTTCAACTGTCGAGCAGGCTGCGCAGCATCCAGGCGGTTTTTTCGTGGATGTCCAGCCGCTGCGTCATCAGGTCGGCGGTAGGCTGGTCGTTGGCGGCGTCGGCGACCGAAAACACCTCGCGCGCAGTCTTGGCCACCGCCTCGTGCCCTTTGACCAGAATCGCGATCATCTCTTGCGCCTTGGGCGGCTGCGCCGGCACGTCGTCCAGGCTGGAGCGGCTGCTGAACGCCTGATACGACCCAGGGACGAAAAAGCCCAGCGCACGGATGCGCTCGGCGATCGGGTCGACCGCGTTCCACAGCTCGGTGTACTGTTCCATGAACATCAGGTGCAGGGCGTTGAACATCGGCCCGGTGACGTTCCAGTGGAAGTTGTGGGTGGTCAGGTACAGGGTGTAGGTGTCGGCCAGCAACCGGGACAGATGTCCGGCGATGTTCTCGCGGTCCTTGGCGCTGATGCCGATGTGCAGCGCGGCAGCGGAGGCCTGCAACGCAGGAGAGGATTTGCTCATCGGAGATTCCTTTCGATCGGGTTGACACGGAAGTTCCGACCTTACCACGCCGAGTCGCTACGGCAATGCGCCGCGCTCGAGTCGCCTTGCTCGCCCCCGCCTGCGCTCAGTGGCCATACCCCTGCGGGTTGCCCTGCTGCCAGCGCCAGGCGTCGGCGCAGATTTGCTCCAGCCCCCGTTTGGCCTTCCAGCCGAGCAGCTTTTCCGCCGCGCTCGGGTCGGCCCAGCATGCGGCGATGTCGCCCGGGCGGCGGTCGACGATTTCATACGGCAGCTCGCGGCCGATGCTCTGGCCGAACGCTTGCACCATCTGCAGCACCGAGTAGCCCTGGCCGGTGCCGAGGTTGACGGTGAACATCCCTTCGTGCGCCAGCAGGTGCTTCAGCGCCGCGACATGCCCTTCGGCCAGATCCATCACATGGATGTAGTCGCGCACCCCGCTGCCGTCGACCGTCGGCCAGTCGCCGCCGAACACCCGTAGCTTGGGCAGCCGACCGACCGCGACCTGAGTGATGTAGGGCATCAAGTTGTTGGGAATGCCGCGCGGGTCTTCGCCGATCAGCCCGCTCTCGTGCGCGCCGACCGGGTTGAAGTAGCGCAGCCGGGCGATGCGCCACTGTGGCTCGGCGCGGAACAGGTCGGCGAGGATTTCCTCGATCATCAGCTTGCTGCGGCCGTAGGGGTTGGTCGCGCTGGTCGGGAAGTCTTCGCGGATCGGTACGCTGGCCGGGTCGCCGTACACCGTCGCCGAGGACGAGAAGATGAGGTTGCAGAGTCCTGCGCGCTGCATGGCCTCGAGCAGGGTCACCGTGCCGCCGACGTTGTTGTCGTAGTACAGCAGCGGCTTTTCCACCGACTTGCCCACCGCCTTGAGCCCGGCGAAGTGGATCACCGCCACGGGCCGGTGCGCGGCCAGCGCGGCGTCCAGCGCCTTTGCGTCGCGGATGTCGGCCTCGATCAGCGCCGGGCGCTGGCCGGTGATGGTCTGCACCCGCGCCAGCGACTCGGCGCTGCTGTTGCACAGGTTGTCGTACACCACCGGGGTGTAGCCGGCTTCGATCAGCGCCACGCAGGTATGCGAGCCGATGTAGCCGGCGCCGCCGGTGACCAGGATGATCGGGGATCGGGTCATGGTGAAATCGTTCGGGTTGAGGGTCTGCCTGCATTGTGCCTTCAGGCGCAGACGGTGTGGTCTGCCGCACGCCGGTACGATGCGCGGATGGACTCCTCTGCTTGCGCCCCCACCCCACCTTCGCCCTGGATCGTGCGTCACGCCCACCTGCTGCGCCCTGCCGGCACCGTGCTCGACGTGGCGTGCGGCGCCGGCCGGCACGTGCGCTGGCTGCAGCAACGCGGCCACCGCGTGTTCGCCGTCGATCGCGACGCGCAGGCGGTGCAGCCGCTGCGCGACATCGCCGACGTCTGCGTCGCCGACCTCGAAGCGGGCGCATGGCCGTATGCGCAGCGTCAGTTCGACGCCGTGGTCGTGACCAACTACCTGTGGCGACCGCTGCTGCCGCACATCGTCCAGGCCGTCGCTCCCGGCGGGGTGCTGCTGTACGAAACCTTCGCGCTGGGGCAGGCGAGTCTGGGCAAGCCGTCCAACCCCGCGTTTCTGCTGCGCCCGGGCGAACTGCTCGATGCCGTGCGCCCGGCGCTGCGCGTGCTGCGTTATGAGGATGGCTTCGTCACCACGCCGCACCCGGCGTATGTGCAGCGCATCGTCGCGGTGCGCGAAGCCGCCGACGCGCAGGCGGCAGACCGATACAATCTTTCGACCCACACCGCATCACTCGCAGAACAATGAGCTCCCAACCTCCGGTCATCCGCGGCAGCATCGTCGCGCTGGTGACGCCCATGCATGCCGACGGCAGCGTGGATTTTGCAGCGCTGCGTCAGCTGGTCGACTGGCATATCGAACAGGGTACCGACTGCATCAGCCCGGTGGGCACCACCGGCGAATCCCCCACCATTCCGGTGGACGAGCATGTCGAAATCGTCCGCGTCGTCGTCGAGCAGGCGGCAGGCCGCGTGCCGGTGATGGCCGGCGCCGGGGCCAACTCCACCCAGGAGGCGATCGAACTGTCGCGGCGCTGCAAGGCCGCGGGCGCCGACTGCGTGCTCAGCGTCGTGCCGTACTACAACAAGCCGACGCAGGAAGGCATGGTGGCGCATTTCACCGCCATCGCCGAGGCCGCCGACATCCCGGTGGTGCTGTACAACGTGCCCGGACGCACCGTGGCGGACATGAGCGTGGACACCGCGCTGCGTCTGGCGCAGGTGCCGGGCATCATCGGCATCAAGGAGGCCAGCGGCAATATCGACCGGGCAGCGCAGCTCATCCGCCGCGCCCCGCCGGGGTTTTCCATCTACTCCGGCGACGACCCCACCGCCGTGGCGCTGATGCTGCTGGGCGGGCACGGCAATGTCAGCGTGTCGGCCAACGTCGTGCCGCGGCAGATGCACGACCTGTGCATGGCTGCGCTGGCCGGCAACGCGCCGCTGGCCAGCCGGCTGCACGGTGAGCTGATCGACCTGAACCAGATGCTGTTTTGCGAGCCCAACCCGATCCCGGTCAAGCGCGCCTTGCATCTCATGGGACGTATCGGCCCCGGTCTGCGCCTGCCGCTCACGCCGCTGCAGGCGCAGCACGAGGCCGCGCTGCGCCGCGTGCTGCACGCGCTGCACCTGCCGCTGGTGCACTGATCCATCCGATCCTTCGAGAGCCTTTTGCCTATGAACCCATCCACCTCCTGGCGACTGCGTGCCCTGACCCTCGCCGTGGGGGCCAGCGCCCTTCTGGGCGGCTGCTCCTCGCTCAATACCATCGTCGAGGGCAAGAGCGTCGATTACGAAAGCGCCAAACAGGGCAACCCCCTGGAGGTTCCGCCCGACCTGACGCAACTGGCGCGGCAGGAACGCTACGTCATCCCCGGTGCGCCCAACGCTCCGGTGAGCGCTCTGGCTTACGACCGCGGCGTCAAGACCGCCGAGCAGATGGCCAAAACCAACGCGGTGCTGCCGCAGTTTCCGGGCATGCACATCGACCAGGCCGGCGGCCAGCGCTGGCTGGTCGTCGACGCCCCGCCGGAACAACTCTGGGAAAAAGTCAAAGCCTTCTGGCAGGAAAACGGCTTTTACCTCACCCAGGCCGATGCCGCTACCGGGGTGATGGAAACCGACTGGGCGGAAAACCGCGCCAAGCTGCCGCAGGACTTCATCCGCAAGTATCTGGGCAAGGTGTTCGACAGCCTGTACGACACCGGAACGCGCGACCGCTTCCGCACCGTGTTCGAGCGCACCCCGGACGGCAAGGGCACGCAGATCTACATCACCCACCAGTCGATGAAGGAGGTCTACAACTCCAACGACAAATCGACCACGGCGTGGGAGCCTGCCACCCCCGATCCCGGGCTGAACACCATCTTTTTACGCAAGCTCATGGTGACGCTCGGGATGAGCGAAGAAGCCGCCAAGCAGCGGGTGGACAACCCGACGGACATCGCGCCGCCGGTGGCCGCCCAGCTCGTCGACGACGGACAGGCGCTGCAACTGCAGGAGGGTTTCGACACGGCGTGGCGCAAAGTCAGCCTGGCGATCAACACCGCCGGATTCACCGTGATCGACCGCAACCGCTCTGCCGGGCAGTTCGACGTGCGCTACATCAGCGCCGAGGCCGCGCTCAAGGCGTCGCAGGACAGCACGGGATTTTTCGGCAGGCTGTTCGGCAAGAAGGCCTTTGAGCCCAAGCCGGCCGACTACCGCATTGCGCTGCAGTCGTCGGGCACGCAAACCCTGGTCACGGTGCAGACGCCCGATGGCAAACCGCTGCACACCGAGGACGCGCGCAAAATCCTGCAGATCCTGCAGCAGCAGATTCAATAAGCCTACAAGCCGTCTGCCGCGACGGCTTGCAGGCCGTCGCCCAGCCGGGCAAAAGCAGGCAAACGAAAGCAGACAAACAAAAAGGCCGACTCATCGTCGGCCTTTTTGCATCCGCAAGAAAGAACTCGCGGATTACTTGGCAGCGCTGGCGCCAGAGGCAGCGTGGGCAGGAGCCGAAGCGGCAGCCGGAGCCGAAGCGGCAGCCGGAGCCGAAGCAGCGGGCTTGGACGCAGCCGGAGCCGGAGCCGAAGCGGCAGCAGGAGCCGAAGCGGCGGCAGGGGCCGAAGCAGCGGGAGCAGCTTCTTCTTTTTTACCGCAAGCGGCCAGAGCGAGAGCGGCAATCATCGATGCCAGCAGAATGGACTTTTTCATTACTTTCCTCTAAGCGTCAGTCAAAAATGGGCGGAACCCAAAAAATTCGTCACCGTCCTGATCGAACCCAATTGCAACCAGAACCGGTATGCACATCAAGCTCAGCGCATAAGTATAGCGATACTTCGGGTTATCCCCGTGGCGCAAAATGCGCGCGAAAAAACACGATGTTGTTTATTTGTCACAAACCCAGGGTATGGGCAGGGAATGCGGGAACGGCCTGCTCCCAGGCGTCGTCGAAGCGCAGCCGCAGCGCCTGCAGCCGCGCCGGGTCGCGCACGCATTGCCCGGTCATCCAGGTGGCGGTTTTGGCGTAAACCGCCGCTTGCGGTGTCCAGGCCATTTCGTGCAGCCCGTCGAGCCGCGCCTCGGCAATGCGGCGGCAGGCGATGAGATGGGCGAAAGTCTGGCGAAACGCGACAAAGCGGGGGAAGCGCAACTGCACCGTGCTCCAGTCCACGGCCAGCAGACGCAGCACCTCGTGCCGCCGCGGATCGCGCAGCGCCCACTGCTCCAGCGCGCGGATGAACTCGGGGCGCTGCAGCGGCCACGCGCTGAACTCGGCGCTGAAACAGCACAACACCGAACTTTGACCCTCGACAAGCCGCAGCAGCGCCGCATGTGCCTGCGTGCGGGTGTCGAACGCCACGTCCGGCCCCGCCGCGCCGTCGGACGGCCCGGGCAGGGGCGGGTACGGCGCATCAGCCGCCGATGTCATTCGCCTGGCCGGCACGCCGACCGCTCCCCTGGCCTGAGGCCGTCGCCGCCGGGTGCAGCCAGCCCTGCGCGCACCAGGCGACGATCGCGGCGAGTTCGGCAGCCGTCGCGGTCTGGACCTGCGCGGCGTCGAGCCGACGCTGGTCCGCCAATCGGCGCAGCAGCGACGAGCCGGCGAGTTCGGCCGGCACGACCTCGCCGTTGAAAAACACGGCGCCTGCGGTGTAGAGCATTTTGCTGCGCCGGTCCAGGCGGCAACCGTGTTGCAGGCAGGCGCGGCGCAACGCTCCGGCTGCGGCCTGCGCCGCCTCGAACCACACCTGCGGCTTGGGCGTGGTCAGATACACTCCCAGCGCCGATTCGAACACGGCTACATCGGGCTTGAGGCGGGCGAAAGCCTGCGCGGCAAACCGCACCATCGACGCCGGCAGCAATGCCGGCGTCGCGGCCGGGCGCAGCGGCGGATCGGTATAGATCGCGCCGTCGGGCTGGTTTTCGGCCAGTTGCCACAGCACCTCGCGCAGCAGTTCGCCCTGTGGCGGCGCACGAAAGCCGATGGAATACGTCATGCAATCGTTGCCCACGGCAATGCCGTCGTGCCCCCAGCCGGGCGGCAGGTAGAGCATGTCGCCTGGTTCGAGCACGAAGTCCTCCTCCGGCTCGAAGCGGGCGAGCAGCTTGACCGGTTTGCCCGGCTGCAGCGTCGGGTCGGTCACCGGGCCGATGCGCCAGCGCCGGCGACCGGCGGCCTGCAGCAGGAACACGTCGTAAGCGTCCTGATGCGGGCCCACGCCGCCGCCGTCGCTCGCCCACGAGATCATCAGGTCGTCCAGCCGCGCGTCGGGAACGAAGCGGAACTGTTCGAGCAGGTCGCTGGCGGCGTCGACGTGCAGATTGACGCCCTGTACCAGCAACGTCCAGTTGCGCTGCTGCAGCGACGGCAGCTGCCTGCGGGTGAACGGTCCGTGAGCGAGCTGCCAGCGCCGGCCGTCGCGCTGCACCAGGCGCGACTCGACGTCGTCGTCGGCTGCCAGGGCAAAGAGTTGCGCGCGGCTGAGCAGCGGTTTGAAACCCGGCAGCGCCTGCCGCAGCAGCAGGGGCTTGCGCTGCCAGATGTCGCGCAAAAACCGCGCGACGGTGAACTCTCCCCATTGAATCGTCGAAGTTGACATACGGCTCATGTTCCAATGCGGGCAAACGCCCAGGCGTCTGCCATTCCATTCATTCCGCGAGCATACCCATGAAAATTTCCGAAGGCCTTGTCGCCACCCTGTCCTGGCGCATGACGGACTCGCAAGGCGAGCTGATCGACGAAAATCCCGAAGGCGACGATTTTTACGTCGGCGGTGACGATCTGCTGCCACGCATGGCCGAACAGCTCATCGGCAAAGGCGTCGGCGACAAAGGCGACATCTATCTGCAGCCCCAGGATGCGTTCGGCGATTACGACGCCGAGCTGCTGCTGGTGGAAGACCGCTCGCTGTTTCCCGCCGAACTCGAAGAGGGCATGCTATTCGAGCAACTGCCCGAAGGCAGCACGCCCGGCCAGCCCGGCGTGTTCTACACCGTGACGCAAATCCACGACGACAAGGTGTTGCTCGACGGCAACCATCCGCTGGCCGGACTGGCGCTGCGCATCGAATACACCGTGCTCGACGTGCGCGATCCCGACCCCGACGAGCGCGAGGCACGCAGCGCCCTGCTCGACTCGGCCGACGCCGGCCTGTTCCTGCCAGGCGACAAACCCGTCTGAACCCGCCTGGATGCGGCGATCAATCGGCACGCCGCGCCAGCCGCAACCGCTCGCGCCGTCGCCGCGCCGCCCTGCGCGCACGCAGCGCCCAGCGCAAATGCAGGCTCCACAGCAGCCGGGTCAGGGCAAAACCGCCGATCCCCAGCACCACCGCCAGCAGCGGCACACCGACGAACAGCGGCGTGCCCAATTGCCACGCCCAGCGCACCAGCGCCGCCACCGACTGGCCCAGATGCAGCCAGTCGAAATCCGGCGGCGCGGTCAGCGCCTGCGCGGCATGCGCCGGGGTCACCACACTGCCCAGTTTGTACGCCAGCAGGTACAGCGGCACGATGGTCAGCGGGTTGCTGTAGAGGGTGACGACCAGCGCGATCGGGAAATTGCCGCGCAGTAGCACGGCGAGAATGCCGGCGACCAGCATCTGGAACGGCCCGGGAATCAGGCCGCCGAATAGCCCAGCGCCGACGGCAATCGCCACGCTGCGCCGGCTCAGGCTCCACAGCGCCGGGTGAGCGAGATACTTGGCGAACGGCCGCAGCCAGCGGCTGTCCTGCATCGCCTCGAAGCGGCGCACCAGCGCCTTGGCCCAGCGACGCGCCATGCCCGCGCCCTCAATGCGAGCCGGTCGAGCCAAAGCCCCCGGTGCCGCGCGCGCTGGCCTCGAAGTGTTCGACCACCTCCCACTGCGCCCGCACCACCGGCACGATGACCAGCTGCGCCATGCGCTCCAGCGGCTGCACGGTGTAGGCCGCGCTGCCGCGGTTCCAGCAGCTCACCATCAGCGGGCCCTGGTAGTCGCTGTCGATCAGCCCGACCAGATTGCCCAGCACCAGCCCGTGCTTGTGCCCCAGCCCCGAGCGCGGCAGCAGCATCGCGCAGAGGTTGGGGTCGGCGATGTGCATCGCGATGCCGGCGGGAATCAGCTCGGCCTGCCCCGGCTGCAGGGTCAGCGGCTGGTCGATGCAGGCGCGCACGTCCATGCCGGCGCTGCCGGCGCTGGCGTAGGCGGGAAGCTGGTCGCGCAGCCGGGGATCGAGGATGCGCACGGCGATGCGGGCGGTGGTCATGAGCAGAAGAAATGAAAAAGGAATGGAGCGCCGCCCGTTCAGCCTGTCGACCCGCCGTCGCCCGCGGGGCTAGCCGGAAGCCGCGCGGCGATTTCGGCGATCAAGCGGCGCGCGAGGTCGATTTTGCTGCCGCGGCCGAGCGGGCGGTGACCGCTGGAGTCGAACAGTTCCAGCGCGTTGTCGTCGCGGCCAAACGTCTGCGGGCCGAGGTTGGCCAGCAGCAGCGGCACACCCTTGCGCGCACGCTTGGCCGCGGCGTGTTCGATCAGCTTGTCGCTCTCTGCAGCGAAACCGACGCAGAACGGCGCGTCCGGCAGCGCCGCGACGCTGGCGAGAATGTCCGGGTTGGGCGCGAGTTCCAGCGCCGGTGCGTGCTGCCCCTCTTGCTTTTTGAGCTTGTGCGGCAACGTCTGCGCTGGCCTCCAGTCGGCCACCGCAGCGACGGCAACGAACACGTCGCTCTGCGCGATATGCGCCATCACCGCATCAAACATTTGCTGCGCGGTTTCGACGTCCACGCGCTGCACACCGTGCGGCGTAGCCAACGCGGTCGGGCCGCTGACCAGCACCACCTGCGCGCCGGCTTCGCGCGCCGCGCGCGCAACCGCGTAGCCCATTTTGCCGCTGGAGCGGTTGGTCAGCCCGCGCACCGGGTCGATCGGCTCGAACGTCGGCCCGGCGGTGACCAGCACCCGCCGGCCGGCCAGCACCTTGGGCTGCAGCGCAGCGACGATGTCTTGCAGCAAATCCTCCGGCTCGACCAGCCGGCCTTCGCCGACCTCGCCGCACGCCTGCTCGCCGGCAGCCGGGCCGCTGATCAGCGCGCCGTCCTCGCGCAGCCGCGCGACGTTGCGTTGCGTGGCCGGATGCGCCCACATTTCGCGGTTCATCGCCGGGGCGAACAGCACCGGCTTGTTCGATGCCAGCAACAGCGTGGACAGCAGATCGTCGGCGATGCCGTTCGCCGCCTTGCCCAGCACGTCGGCCGTCGCCGGGGCGACGACGATGAGATCGGCCGCGCGGGTGAGGCCGATGTGCGGCATGCCGTCGGCCACCGGCGACTCCCACAGGTCGGTCACCACCGGGCGGCCGGACAGCGCTTGGAAGGTGGCCGCGCCGACGAAACGTGCCGCCGCCGCGGTGAGCACCACCTGCACGCTGGCGCCCTCCTTGACCAGCAGCCGGCACAGTTCGGCGGCCTTGTACGCCGCCACCCCGCCGCTGACGGCCAGCAGAATGGAGCGCCCGTTCAAGTCCACAGTCGCGATCCTGCTGCAGCAGCGGCTTACGCGCCCAGCCGCTGCTGCAGCAGGCTGCGCGCCTGCGCCAGCGCGGCGTCGATGCGCTCGGGCTGGCTGCCGCCGGCCATCGCAAAGTCCGGCCGTCCGCCACCCTTGCCGCCCACGGCCTGCGCCGCGGCGCTGACCAAGTCACCGGCCTTGATCTGGCCCACGCGGTCGGCGGTCACGCCGGCGGCCAGTTGCACCTTGTCGCCGTCGCGCGCGGCCAGCAGCACCACCCCGCTGCCGAGCTTGAACTTGATGCGGTCGACCGCTTCGCGCAAGCCCTTGGCGTCCAGCCCGTCGAGCCGCGCCAGCAGCACCGGGGTGTTGCCGATCGGCGTGGCCTTGGCGACCAGCGCGTCGCCCTGCGCGGCGGCCTGCTGCGCCTTCAATTGGGCGAGGTCTTTTTCGAGCAGCCGCTGCTGTTCGAGCAACTGTTCGATTTTGTCCGCGGCCTCCTCGGCCGGCGCCTTGAGGGTGTGGGCCACACGCTCGACCAGCGCCGCCTGCTTCTGCACATACGCCAGCGCATTCAGCCCGGTCACGGCCTCGACGCGGCGGATACCCGCGGCCACCCCGCCTTCGAACACGATTTTGAACAGCCCGATGTCCCCGGTGCGCGCCACATGCGTACCGCCGCACAGCTCGCGCGAACTGCCGATGTCCAGCACCCGCACGGTGTCGCCATATTTCTCGCCGAACAGCATCATCGCGCCGAGCTGTTTGGCTTCGTCGATCGGCATGACCCGCGCCTGCGTTGCGGTATTGGCAAGGATTTCCTCGTTGACCAGGCGCTCGACGCGGGCGATTTCGTCGTCGCTCAGCGGCGCGTCATGGGCGAAGTCGAAGCGCGTCTTGTCCGCGTCGACCAGCGAGCCCTTCTGCTGCACGTGGTCGCCGAGCACCACGCGCAGCGCCTTGTGCATCAGGTGGGTGACGCTGTGGTTGCGGCGGATCGCCGCGCGGCGCTCGCCGTCGACCTGCGCCGCGACGATTTCGCCAACCTTCAGCCGCCCGGACTGCAGCACCCCGTGGTGGCCGAACACCTCGGCCTGGATTTTTTGCGTGTCGTGCACGACAAAGCGTAGGCCGCAGGAGTCGCCTTCGAACAGCACCCCGGCGTCGCCGACCTGGCCGCCCGACTCGGCGTAGAACGGCGTGCGGTCGAGCACCACCACGCCGGCATCGCCTTCGCGCAGCTCGGGCACCGCGGTGCCGTCCTTGTACAGCGCGAGCACCTTCGCCTCTTTGACCAGCAGGTGCTCGTAGCCCTCGAAGCGGGTTTTGTCTCCGGCGTAATCGAGCGCGGCCTGCATTTTGAACTTGCCTGCGGCCCGCGCCTGTTCGCGCTGCCGCGCCATCGCCGCATCGAACGCGGCTTCGTCGACCTTCACCCCATGTTCGCGGCACACGTCCTGCGTGAGGTCGAGCGGAAAGCCGAAGGTGTCGTGCAGCTTGAACGCCAACTCTCCGGGCAACAGATTGCTGCCGGCGGCACGCAATGCGGACAGTTCGGCGTCGAGCACGGCCATGCCGTTGTCGAGGGTCTCGAAAAACCGCGCCTCCTCGGCCTGCAGCACGTCGGCCACACGGTGCGCGGCTTCGCGCAGCTCGGGATACGCCGCGCCCATCTGCAGCACCAGATCGGGCACGAGCTTGTAGAAAAACGGCTGGCGCACGCCGAGCTTGTAGCCGTGGCGGATGGCGCGGCGCACGATGCGGCGCAGCACGTAGCCGCGGCCTTCGTTGCCCGGAATCACCCCATCGACGATCAAAAAGCTGCAGGCGCGGATGTGGTCGGCGATGACCTTGAGCGAGGCATGCGCCAAGTCCTGCGCCCCGGTTTCGCGCGCCGCGGCGCGGATCAAGGCCTGGAACAGGTCGATGTCGTAATTGCTGTGCACATGCTGCAGCACCGCGGCGATGCGCTCCAGCCCCATGCCGGTGTCGACGCAAGGCTTGGGCAGCGGCTTCTGGCGGAAGATGGCGAGCTTGTACCCGGTGCCGTCCTTGCTCACCACGCCGATGCCGCCTTCGGCCTCGACCGCCTGCTTGCGCGCCTTGGCCTGGTCTTCGCGGTCGAAGCGCTCCTCGCCCGCGGCGTAGCGCTCGAACTGCATGAACACCAGGTTCCAGATCTCGATGTAGCGGTCGCCGTCTTCCTCCGGCGAACCGGGCGGGCCGCCCCAGACTTCGGGGCCGTGGTCGTAAAAAATTTCGCTGCACGGCCCGCACGGGCCGGTGTCGGCCATCTGCCAGAAGTTGTCGGACGCGTAGCGCGCGCCCTTGTTGTCGCCGATGCGGATGATGCGCTCGGCCGGCACGCCGACTTCCTTGGCCCAGATGTCATACGCCTCGTCATCCTCGGCGTACACCGTGACCCAGAGCTTGTCCGCCGGCAGCTTGTAGACGGTGGTCAGCAGCTCCCAGGCATAGGCAATGGCGTCGCGCTTGAAATAGTCGCCGAAGCTGAAGTTGCCCAGCATTTCGAAAAAGGTGTGGTGCCGCGCGGTGTAGCCGACGTTTTCCAGGTCGTTGTGCTTGCCGCCGGCACGCACGCAGCGCTGCGCGGTGGTGGCGCGCTTGTACGGGCGCACGTCCTGGCCGAGGAACACGTCCTTGAACTGCACCATGCCCGAGTTGGTGAACAGCAGCGTCGGGTCGTTGCCCGGCACCAGCGACGACGAGGGCACGCGGGTCGAGCCCTTGGATTCGAAAAAGGCGAGAAACTTTTCGCGGATGTCGGAGACGTTCATGGAGCGGTTCAGTGGCTGCGGCGCGGCAGGCCAAATGGCTCTGGCGCGTGGCGATGCGGAAGATTAGATTTTAGGGCTTGCCGCCTCGTCTTCGCTGCCCGTTTGCCGCGGGTCAGCGGCGAAAGGCGGCCCCTCCCCGCCAACCGGAGTTGCCATGAACCGGCCCACCAACCCGCTATCGCTGCTCAAAGACCCTTCCCTGTTCAAAACCCAAGCCTATATCGACGGCCAGTGGATCGACTCGGCACGGCGCTTTGCCGTCACCGACCCGGCGACCAATGCCGAACTGGCGCAGGTGCCGGCGCTCGAGCCGATGCACGCGCAACTGGCGATCGACGCCGCCGACGCCGCCTGGCCGGCGTGGCGCGCGCTCACCGCCAAGCAGCGCGCAGCCATCCTGCGCAAGTGGTTCGACCTGCTGGTGGCCAACGCCGACGATCTGGCGCGGCTGATGACCGCCGAGCAGGGCAAGCCGCTGGCCGAGGCCAAGGGCGAAGTGATGTACGGCGCGAGCTTTGTCGAGTGGTTCGCCGAGGAAGCCAAGCGCGTTTACGGCGAGACCATCCCCAGCCCGGACGCGACCAAGCGGCTGCTGGTGCTGCGCCAGCCAGTGGGCGTGTGCGCGGCGATCACGCCGTGGAACTTTCCGCTGGCGATGATCACCCGCAAGGTCGCGCCGGCGCTGGCCGCCGGCTGCCCGGTGGTGATCAAGCCGGCGGAGCAGACACCGCTGACCGCGCTGGCCGCCGCCGAGCTCGCGCACCGCGCCGGCATGCCGCGCGGCGTGCTCAATGTGCTCACAGCAGATGCCGACGGGTCGATCGCCATCGGCAAGTTGCTGTGCGCCTCGCCGGTGGTGCGGCATCTGTCGTTCACCGGCAGCACCGAGGTCGGCCGCATCCTGATGGCGCAGTCGGCGCCGACCATCAAAAAACTGTCGCTGGAACTCGGCGGCAACGCGCCGTTCATCGTGTTCGACGATGCCGACGTCGATGCCGCGGTCGAAGGCGCGATGGCGAGCAAATACCGCAACGCCGGCCAGACCTGCGTCTGCGCCAACCGCCTCTACGTGCAGGACGGCATCTACGACGCCTTCGTCACCAAGCTGGCGCAGGCCGTGGGCAGCCTGAAGGTGGGCGACGGCTTCGATGAAGGCGTCAACCTCGGCCCGCTGATCGACGATCAGGCGCTGACCAAGGTCGAGCGCCACATCAGCGATGCGCTGTCCAAAGGCGCACGCATGGTGGTCGGCGGCAAGCGGGTCGAATCCGGGCCCTACGCCGGGCGCTTCTACCAGGCCACGGTGCTCGCCGACGTCACCGCCGACATGCTGTGCGCGCGAGAAGAAACCTTCGGCCCGGTGGCGCCGGTGTTCCGCTTCAAGACCGAAGCGGAGGCCATCGCCGCGGCCAACGCCACCGAGTTCGGCCTGGCCTCGTATTTCTACAGCCGCGACGTCGGCCGCATTTTCCGCGTCGCCGAGGCGCTGGAATACGGCATGGTCGGCATCAACACCGGGCTGATGTCCAACGAGGTCGCGCCGTTCGGCGGGGTCAAGCAGTCGGGGCTGGGGCGCGAAGGCTCGCGCCACGGCATCGACGAATACGTCGAAATGAAATACCTCTGCCTGGGCGATCTGCACAAATGACCACCGGGGCGGGCGGCCTCAGACGTCCAGCCCGGCGAGCACGCGCACATGCTCGGCCACGCTGCGGCCCAGCGCGCTGAGGTTGTATCCGCCTTCCAGACAGGAGACGATGCGGCCTTCGCACTGCACCGCGGCGAAGTCGACGAGCTGCCGGGTGATCCAGGCGTAATCGGCTTCGACCAGCCCCATCTGCCCCATGTCGTCTTCGCGGTGGGCGTCGAAACCGGCGCTGATGAACAGCATCTGCGGGGCGAACGCGCGCAGCCGCGGCAGCCACTGTTCGCTGACGATGCGGCGGATGACGTCGCCGCGGGTGTAGGCCGGAACCGGCACATTGAGCAGATTGTCGGCGGTCTCGATCGGGGTGTAGGGGTAGAACGGGTGCTGGAAAAAGCTCACCATCAGCACGCGCGCGTCGCCGCGGATGATGTCTTCGGTGCCGTTGCCATGGTGCACGTCGAAATCGACGATGGCCACGCGCTCCAGACCGCGCACGTCCAGCGCGTGGCGCGCGGCGATGGCGGTATTGCCGAGAAAACAGAACCCCATCGCCCGCTCCCGCGTGGCATGGTGGCCGGGCGGGCGGATGGAGCAAAACGCATTCTGCAGATGGCCGTCGATCACCGCATCGGTGGCGCTGATGGCCACCCCGGCGGCGCGGATGGCCGCCTGCCAGGTAAACGGGTTCATCAGCGTGTCCGCGTCGATCCACTCGTAGCCCTGCTCGAAGTGGCCGCGCTGCCTCAGCCCGCTGACATACAGCGCCGAATGCGCCCGCTCCAGCGCTTCGAGCGTGGCAGGCGGGGCGTCGTCGTGGCGCTCCAGCCAGGGGGCGATTTGCGCGGCGATCAGCCGGTCTTCGATCGCTGCCAGGCGCTGCGGGCACTCCGGGTGATCGGCACCCATTTCGTGCAGGGTGCAGTCGGCGTGGGTGTAAAAGCCGGTGGTCATGGGGGGTGTCTCCTCGGCCCGTCGTCTTGTCGCACGCGAAGCGGGCCGCCCACGTAGCATAGTGCGCTGCACTTTTGCCCACCTGGCCTGCCGTGAACCCTGCCCTGCTGCCCCGGCTGATCGATCAGCTCGACACCATCATCGAAGGCAAACGCGAACAACTCGAACTGGCGGTGTGCTGCCTGCTGGCAGGCGGCCATCTGCTCATCGAAGACCTGCCCGGCGTGGGCAAGACCACGTTGGCGCACGCCCTAGCCGCTGCGCTCGGGCTGCGTTACGCCCGCGCGCAGTTCACCGCCGACCTGATGCCCGGCGATCTGCTGGGCGTGTCGGTGTTCGACCGCAACCGCAGCGAATTCATCTTCCACCCCGGCCCGGTGTTCGCCCAGGTGCTGCTGGCCGATGAAATCAACCGCGCCGGGCCGAAGGTGCAGAGCGCGCTGCTCGAAGCGATGGAGGAACGCCAGGTCAGCGTCGACGGCCAGACGCGCGCGCTGCCCACTCCGTTTTTTGTCATCGCCACGCAAAACCCCTTCGACCAGCTCGGCACCTACGCGCTACCCGAGTCGCAGCTCGACCGCTTCTTGCTCTGCATCTCGCTGGGCTATCCCAGCCGCGCCGCGGAGCGCGCGCTGCTCGAAGGCCGCGACCGGCGCGAACTCATCGCCGAACTGCAGCCGCTGGTCGATGCCGGTTCGCTGCTGCAGCTGCAGCGCCAAGTGCAGACCGTGCATGCCGCGCCCGCCCTACTCGACTACGTGCAAGACCTGCTGCTGCACACCCGCAACGGCCGCTGGTTTGCCGAAGGTCTGAGCCCGCGTGCCGGTCTTGCGCTGCTGCGCGCCGCCCGCGCGTGGGCGCTGTTGCAGCAGCGCGATTACCTCATCCCCGACGACGTGCAACGGGTGTTCCCTGCCGTCGTCGGCCATCGCCTGCGCACCGTGGACAGCCCGGTGGTCAACCGCAGCGCATCGCTGCAGGCCGCACAGGCACTGCTGGAGCAGGTCGCGGTGTAGGGCGGCAGACGCTGCGCAGGTCCCGCCGCCATGTCTTCCCCGGCCGATTCGATGTCGTCCCGCCCGGCAGCGACGCCGCGCCGCCGGCTGCGCGTGGCGCTGGCGCGCCGCTTCGACGCCTGGGCGGCGGCGCGCCATCCCGCAGGCAGCAGCACCCGGCTGACGCACCGCAACGTCTACATCCTGCCCACCCGAGCTGGCTGGATGTTCGCCGCGCTGGTGCTGGTGCTACTGGTGCTGAGCATCAACTACCAGCTCAACCTCGGCTATCTGCTGACTTTTTTGCTCGCCGGCAGCGCGCTGATGGCCATGCACGTCACGCACCACAATCTGCGCGGGCTGACGCTCAGCGCACGCGCAGGCGACGGCCTGATGCACCAGGGGCAGACCGCCGCACTGAGCCTGCTGCTGCAGGCTGGCACGCGCGATCGCTGGGGGCTGGGGCTGCGGCCCGACGCCGCCCGCCCCGCCGCGCCAGGCCGGCCGCACCCGGTCGGCGACTGGGTCTGGACCGACTGCCCCCGCGGCGGCGACACCCAGGTCACGCTGCACTGGACCCCACCGCAGCGCGGCCTGCTGCCCTGGCCGCGGCTGACCGTGGAAAGCCAGTACCCGCTGGGCGTCTGGACCGCGTGGAGCCGCTGGCAGCCGCACGGCGAACTGCTGGTGTTACCGGCGGCCGAGCACCCCGCGCCCCCGCTACCGCCGGCGCGCCCCACGCCGGGCAAGGGGCCGGCGCTGGCACGCGGCGGTGGCGAGGCCGACGGCGTGCGCCCTTACCGCAGCGGTGACCCACCGCGCCAGGTACTGTGGAAAAAACTCGCGCACAGCGACGAGCTCGCCAGCCGCGACAGCGCGCAGCCGCTGGCACAGGCCGAGCTCTGGCTGGACTTCGCCGCGCTGCCGGCGCGGCTGGACACCGAGGCGCGGCTGTCGCGGCTGTGCGCCTGGGTGCTGGCGGCCGACCGTGCCGGCGTGCCCTATGGCCTGCAGCTCGGGGCGCAGCGCGTGACCGTGGCCACCGGCGCGGCGCACCGCCAGCGCTGCCTGCGGCTGCTGGCGCTGTATCCCGGGCCGCTGCTTGCCACCGGCGCGCAGGCGCGCAGCAAGGGGGCGGCGTGACCGCCGTCGTCCCGCCTCACCGTCTGGGCCGCTGGATACGGCGCGCCAGCGAGTTGCCGCGCGATGCGCGCGACACCCTGTTTCTGCTGGGCGTGGCGCTGCTGCTCATGCTGCCGCTGCTGCCGGCTTTGCCGGCATGGAGCGCCGTGCTGGTGCTGGCGCTGCTGGGCTGGCGCGCGCTGCTGGCCTGGCGTGGCGCGCCGTTGCCGCGGCGCGCCGTGCTGGTGCTGGTGCTGCTGGGGGCGCTGGCGCTGACGCTGTGGAGCTTTCATACCGTCGTCGGGCGCGACGCCGGGGTGACGCTGCTGTGCGTGCTGTTTGGCCTCAAGGCGCTGGAAACACGCTCCCGGCGCGACACCTATGTGCTGTTTTTCCTCGGTTTTTTCACCATCGCGGCGAATTTTCTGTTTTCCCAGTCGCTGGGCACGGCGCTGCTCATGCTGCTGGCCACGTGGGGGATGCTCGCCGCGCTGATCAACGCCAATCTGCCCGCCGGTCGCCCGCCGCTCAGGCAGCTGCTCGTCACCGCGCTGCGCATGATGGCGCTGGGCACCCCGGCGATGGTCGTGCTGTTCGTCGTGTTTCCGCGCTTTTCCGCGCCGCTGTGGGCGCTGCCGCAGAGCAGCACACAGGCCGTCAGCGGCTTGTCGTCCAGCATGTCGCCGGGGCAGATCGCGCAACTGGCGCGTGACGATTCGGTGGTGTTTCGCGTGGTATTCGACGGCCCGCGACCTCCCGACCGTCTGCTGTACTGGCGCGGCCCGGTGCTCAGCCGCTTCGACGACGGCGTGTGGCGCGCCGACCCGCGGCAGCGCGAACGCGCCAGCCCCACCCCGCCGCCGGACTTGCAGCTCACCGCGCCGCCGGTGCGCTACACCGTGACGCTGCAGCCAACGCAGCAGACCTTCGTCTTCGCGCTGGACGCCCCGGCGGCGGCACCGAAAATCGACGGCTACCTGGTGCAATGGCTGCCCGACCTGCAGCTGGTCGTCGGCCGGCCGCTGGATCATCTGGCGCGCTACACCGTGGAGTCCTCGCCGCAGTTCCGCTACGGGCCGCAGCGCATGAACGCCGCGCTGCGCGCCGACGAGGCGCTGCCCGCCGGGTATGACCCGCGCAGCGTCGCCCTCGGTCGCGAGCTGGCGGCGCAGGCACGCGCCGCGGGTCAGGGTGGCGCGTTCGTCGCGCAGGCGCTGCTGCACATGTTTCGCACCCAGCCGTTCCGCTACACCCTCGATCCCGGCACTTACGGGCAGCGCGATGGCGTCGATACGTTTTTGTTCGACCGCCGCGCCGGGTTCTGCGAGCACTATGCACAGGCTTTCGTCGTCGTCATGCGCGCCGCGGGCATTCCCGCGCGCATCGTCACCGGCTACCAGGGCGGACGGTACAACCCGGTCGATGGCACCTGGGTGGTGCGGCAGAGCGACGCCCACGCCTGGGCCGAATACTGGCTGCCCGAGCAGGGTTGGGTGCGCGCCGATCCCACCGCGGCGGTCGATCCGTCGCGGGTGGACCGCAGCGGCGCCACGCTGGCCGCGCGCGAACCGCTGCTCGGCCTGGCTGCGCTGGGGCCGCGCGATACCGCCTTGCTGCTGCAGCTGCGCAACCGCTGGGACGCGCTGAACAACGCCTGGAACCAGTGGGTGCTCAATTACGGCAGCCAGCGGCAGCACGATCTGCTGCGCCGGCTCGGCGTGCACCAGCCCGACGCCGCAACCCTGGCGGCGCTGGCGATTGGCGCGCTGCTGGCGGCCACTGCCGTCCTCGGCGGCCTGCTGGCCATCGAGCGCCGCCGCACCGATGCGTGGCAGCGGGTGTACGGCCAACTGCGGCACAAACTGCACCGCGCCGGCATCGACAGCACCGCCGGCACCGCGCCACGCCAGCTCGCCGCACGGCTGCGCGACGCCCACCGACCGGCCACGCTGCCACCGCGTGCGGCGCAGGCAGCGGCCGATCTGCTCTTGCGGCTGGAACGCTGGCGCTACGCCCCTGCTGGCCCTGACGGGCAGCGCCGCGTCGAATGGACGGCGCTGCGCCGGGCAGTGCGCAGCTGGCGGCCATGAAACCGCCGGCACGACGCAGGCGCCCGCTGCGGGGGTGGGCGCCGTCAGCCGCGCCCTGCGGCGAATCAGGAAAAAACCTGGCGAACGAGACGGAGGAGTCAGGCCCCGGGTCAGGCTTACTTAGAAATCAGGCAAAGGCAGCCAGCGTCTTGCGCATTTTTTTCATCGCCGCGACCTCGATCTGGCGGATGCGCTCGGCGGACACACCGTATTCGGCAGCCAGTTCGTGCAGCGTCTTGCCGCCGCTGCCGTCGTCCTTCACCTGCAGCCAACGCTGCTCGACGATGGCTCGGCTGCGCGGATCGAGCTGCTCCAGTGCGCTTTCCAGACCCTCGACCTGCAGCCGGTCGTGGCTGCGCGCTTCGAGCACGGCCACCGGCTCCTGCGTGGTGTCGGCCAGGTAGGCGATGGGGGCGAAATTCTCTTCGCCGTCCTCGGTCGTCGGGTCCAGCGCGATGTCGGCGCCGCCCATGCGGCTTTCCATCTCGATCACGTCCTCGCGCTTGACCCCCAGCGCGTCGGCCATGGCGTCGATCTGCGCGTCGTTCATCCCGGCTTCGGCGGTTTTCATCGACCGCAGATTGAAAAACAGCTTGCGCTGCGCCTTGGTCGTCGCCACCTTGACCAACCGCCAGTTGCGCAGGATGTATTCGTGGATTTCGGCCTTGATCCAGTGCAGCGCGTAGCTCACCAGCCGCACGCCGTGCGCCGGATCGAAGCGCTTGACCGCCTTCATCAGCCCGATATTGCCTTCCTGGATCAGGTCGGCGTGCGGTAGGCCGTAGCCCAGGTACTGCCGCGCGGTGGACACCACCAGCCGCAGGTGCGACAGCACCAGCTTACCGGCCGCGTCCTTGTCGCCGTGCTCGCGCCAGCGCCGCGCCAACCGGGTTTCCTCCTCGGCGCTGAGCAGCGGCAGGCGGTTGACCGCCGAAATGTAGGCGTCCAGATTGCCCAGGCTGGGCAGGGTCAGAGGAAACGCCCCGTCCATCTGCGCCGGGCGCAGGGCAAGCGCGGCTGTCGCGGTTTGGGTCATCGTCAAGTCCTCCAATATAGTGTTCATCTTAGCACTCGCAAGTAGAGAGTGCTAACGGACAAAAGTTCCAGCAAAAATCGCGGCTTCGGCGCGGCAAGGCGCCAGGCCTGCAGCGCCAGACTCCTGACATCGCCGCCAGCCGGGGGACGGGCGATGGCCGCATCGCTGCTACACTTTGTCGCATGTCTCGCCTGCTTCGTTCCGTGCTCATCGCCCTGCTGGTGCTGCTGCCGCTGCGCGGTTGGGCGCAGGCGAGCATGGTGCTCGGCGGCGATTGCGCGGCGGTGACAGCGGCCGCACCGGCCGCCGCCAAAACCGCCGACGAGGGCTGCCCGATGCACCGGGCTGACGCTGGCATCGCCGCCGGCAACCCGGCGCATCACGCTGCCGACACCACCCCCGCCGACGACCCGCACCCGCATTGTGTGGTCTGTCACTTAGCGCTGGCCGAGCCGCCGGCGCTGCTTCTCGCTGCCGGCACGGCGGTGCTGCATCCCTGCCCGCTGGCTGCCGGCGCGCACTGGCTCGACGCTGACCCGCGCGCCGAGCGTCGCCCACCCCGAGGCTGATTCCCCGATCGGCCGCGCCGCTCGTGCGCGGCTGGCGCGCTGCTTGGCGCGCCTCCGTTCGCGGCTTTGCGCGCGCTGCGCGCCGCCGCGGCCTCCGTTGCCCGCCCCCTCATCCGCAGGATCGGGCACCGCCATTCGATCGTGAGGAATTCGCATGCCCTCGGTTTCACTTTCCCCGCGGCCGCGCCGCCGGGCGACTGCCGCGCTGGCGTTGCTGGCCCTGCTTGCCGGTTGCGCGCCGCTGCAGACCCAGCAAACGCTGCAAGCCGCCGACGACGCCGCGCGCCAGCACGCCGGCGCCCCGGTCGAGCTCTGGCGCGACCCCGCCGCCGCCCAGTCCGCGCAGCAGCAGATCGACGCGCTGCTCGCCCATCCCCTTTCCGCCGACGACGCGGTGCGCATCGCGCTGCTCGGCAGCCCGGCGGTGCAGGCGCTGCTGGCGCAGGCCGCGGCCGATTCGGCGCGCGCCACCGCCGCCGCGCGTCCGTCCAACCCGGTGCTGACGCTGGAGCGGCTGACCCAGGGCGACGCGCTGGAAATCAGCCGCGGCATTGCCTTCGGCCTGCTCGACTGGCTCACCCTGCCGACGCGCCAGAACCTCAACGCCGCGCAGCAGCAGCGCGTGCGCCTGGCGCTGATCCGCGACGTGCTGGCTGCGGCCAGCGCGGCGCGCACCGCCTGGGTGCGCGCGGTGGCGGCGCAGCAGCTCGCCGCTTACGACGCCGACACCGTCGCCGCGGCGCAGGCCACCGCCGAACTGGCACGGCGCATGCAAAGCGCGGGCAACTTCACCGCGCTCGACGCGGCGCGGCAGGCGCTGTTCGCCACCGACGCGCAAGTCGCGCAGCAGCGCGACCAGCTCGCCGCGCTGGCCGCGCGCGAGGCGCTGGTGCGCGCACTCGGCTTGAACAGCGAGCAGTCGGCGCAGCTCAAGCTGCCCGACCGTCTGCCCGACCCGCCCGCCGCCGCGGTGCCGCTGCAGTCCGCGCTCGAGCAGCGGCTGGACGTGCAGCTGGCGCAGGCGGAGGTGGAAGCGGCTGCGCAGTCCGCCGGGCTGACGCGCGCAAGCAGTGCGGTCGAGCACATCGAGCTTGGCTACACCCGCAACACCTACAGCGACGCCGCGCCGCAGCAGGGGCCGAGTCTGGCGATCACCCTGCCGCTGTTCGACCTCGGCGACGCGCGCCGCAGCGCCGCTGCCGACGCGCTGCTGGCCGCACGCTCGCGCGCCATCGCCACCGCGCGCGCCGCTGCGTCGCAATTGCGCGAGGCGCAGGCGCGGCGCGTGCAGGCGCTGCAGACCTGGCAGACCGCGCGTGCGCAACTGCTGCCGCTGGCGCAGACGGTGCTCGACCAGAGCCAGCTTCGCTACAACGGCATGCTGATCGGCACCTTCGAGCTGGTCGCCGCCGCGCAGACGCAGGTGCAAGCCGTGCGCGCGGCGCTGGCCGCGCAACGTGACGCGTGGCTCGCGCAACTGGCGTGGGACGACGCCCGCCTCGGACTGCCCTCTGCCACGACTTCTTCCCCCGACCTGCCCGCTGGCGCGCTGCCCACCGCCGCAGCCGGGCATTGATTGCTGGACCTCGCCATGAATACCCGCCGCAACTTTCTCGCCGCCGCCGGGCTGCTCGCCGCCGGAGCGGCCAGCCGCGCCGCGCTGGCCGTCGCGCCCGAGCCGCACCATCGCGCCGCCGCCGACACCGCACCGCCGCTGCACCCTGGCAGCGGCCGCCCGTACAACCCCGTCGTCACGCTCAACGGCTGGAGCCTGCCGTTTCGTATGAACAACGGCGTCAAGGAATTCCACTTGGTCGCCGAGCCCGTGGAGCGCGAAATCGCCCCCGGCATGGTCGCCCGGCTGTGGGGCTACAACGGCTCCAGCCCCGGGCCGACCATCGAAGCCGTCGAGGGCGATCGCGTGCGGCTGTTCGTCACCAACAAGCTGCCCGAGCACACCACGGTGCACTGGCACGGCATCCTGCTGCCCAACGGCATGGACGGGGTCGGCGGGCTGACGCAGCCGCAGATCAAGCCCGGTCAGACCTACGTCTATGAGTTCGTGCTGAACAAAAGCGGCACCTTCATGTACCACCCGCACGCCGATGAGATGGTGCAGATGGCGATGGGCGCGATGGGGCTGTTCATCGTTCACCCCAAGAACCCGCGGCAGATGGCCGTGCAGCGCGACTACGCCTTCCTCATCAACGCCTACGACATCGACCCCGGTGCCAGTGTCCCCAGGGTCAACACCATGCTGGACTTCAACCTGTGGACGTGGAACAGCCGAGCGTTTCCCGGCATCGCCCCGCTGGTGGCGCAGACCGGCGAGCGGGTGCGCATCCGCATCGGCAACCTGACGATGACCAACCACCCGATCCACCTGCACGGCCATGTGTTCGAAGTCGCCGGCACCGACGGCGGCTGGGTGCCCAAGACCGCGCGCTGGCCCGAGGTGACGGTGGACGTGGCCGTCGGCCAGATGCGCGCGATCGAGTTCGTCGCCGACAACCCGGGCGACTGGGCCTTCCACTGCCACAAGGCGCACCACACCATGAATGCGATGGGCCACAGCGTGCCGACGATGATCGGCGTGCAGCAGGACGACCTCACCCCGGCGCTGCAAAAGCTGCTGCCTGATTACATGGCGATGGGGTCGAGCGGCATGGCGGAGATGGCCGAAATGGACATGCCGCTGCCCGACAACACCCTGCCGATGATGACCGGCCGCGGCCCCTACGGCGCGATCGAAATGGGCGGCATGTTCAGCGTGCTCAAGGTGCGCGACCGCCTGCCCGAGCTGGCCGCGCAGACCCCGGATCAACTCGCCTGGGCGACGTTGGACGCGTTCGGCTGGTATGCGATGCCCGCCGGCACGCAGGCGCGCGCGGTCGATGCAGCGCTGGCGCCTGCCGCGGCACGTGACCCGCATGCCCCGGCACCAACGTCAGCCCCGTCCGGCGGCGCGTCCGCGCCCGCCGCCGCACCGCAGACCCTACAGGTGCAAAAGCCCGGCGCGCACCACGGCCATTGAGCCGTGCCGACACCCGTCCTCAGAGCCGCCCCCGCTGCAACCGACTTTTTTCTGTCCGACTCAGCCGCAAGGAGAAACCAATGAATACGACCCGCCAGACCGTCACCACCCTGCTGCTCGCCGCCGCCCTCACCGCCCCGGCCTGGGCCGCCGGCAGCCATGCCGACCACGACCACTCGACCCCCGAAGGCATGGCGCAGCACATGCCGATGATGCAGGGCACGCCCGGCACCGCCGGCACCACCGCGAACACGGCCGAAGCCGACGGCGAAGTGCGCCGCGTCGACCTCAAGGCCGGCAAAATCACCCTGCGCCACGGCCCGATTCCCGCGCTGGGCATGGGGCCGATGACCATGAACTACCGCCTGGCCGACGCCAAACTCGCCGACGGGCTGCGAGTCGGCGACAAGGTGCATTTCACCGTCGAGCAGCGCGACGGCGCCGACTGGGTGACGCGCATCGACAAAAAAACCGCGCCGTAAGGCGCGGTTGCTTGGCTGCACGCGACAGATGGCGTTGACGCATCAAGCGTGCGGCAGCGCCGGATCGAGCGCCGGCTGATGTGCCGGAGCAGGACGGGCCGGCGACGCGACCTCAGGCTGCAGCACCACCACCTGCAGGGGCGGCGTCACCCAAGCCGGGGCGAAATCCACTGTCGGCAGCACCGGCGCAAAACCGGGCATCGGCAGTTGCGCCATCACCCGCTGCAACTGCGCGAACTGCTGCGCCATCGTGCGGTCGAGCGCGGCGAACTGCGCCTGAACCTGCGCCATCTGCGGCGCCACCGTCGCCACCGCGCCGGGGCCGGAGACGGTCTGCATCATCACCCGCTCGTGGCCGCCGGGCGAGCGCCAGGTCCAGGTTTTCACCTGCGCCTGACCGGCAGCGGTCTGCACCACCCGGGCGGTTTGCTGCATCGGTAGCATGTGCCCATCGAAACGCACCATCACCGGCTGCGTGGGCGCGCAGGTCGGCGCGGCAAAAGCTGCCACCGGCAACGCCGCCGCCAGCGCCGCCGCCCACATCCATTGGCGTCGAAGCATGACAATCACCTCCATGACGGTTGAGGAAAGATCGCAACGAATGCCTGCCAGCATTCGCTGGCATAGACCCGCCTGACCGCGCCAAGTTGCTTAGCCGAAACTGAAAATGCCCCGCCGTCCCATCCTGCTCGCGCTGCTGGCTGCGCTGCTGTTCGGCGCCAGCACCCCGCTGGCCAAGGCGCTGCTGGGGCAGATGCCGCCGCTGCTGCTGGCCGGGCTGCTGTATCTGGGCAGCGGCGCCGGGCTCAGCGCCCTGCTGGCGATGCGCCGCTGGCGCGGTGGCGCGGCGGTGGCGCTGCCGCCGCGCGCCGACTGGCCGTGGCTGGCCGCAGCGATCGCCGCCGGCGGCGTTGCCGGCCCGGTGCTGCTGCTGTTCGGGCTGCAGCACACCCCGGCGGCCAGCGCCGCGCTGCTGCTCAACCTGGAAGCGGTGTTCACCGCGCTGATCGCCTGGGTCGTTTTTCGCGAAAACGCCGACCGCTGGCTGGTGCTGGGCATGGTGGCGATCGTCGCCGGCGGCTTGCTGCTGGCCTGGCAGCCGGGCGCGGCGCTGGTGCTGGCGCCAAGCGCCGGACTGATCGCCGCGGCTTGCCTGGCCTGGGCGGTGGACAACAACCTCACGCGCAAAGTGTCGGCCAGCGATGCGATGCTGCTGGCCGCGCTCAAAGGGGCGGCGGCTGGCGCGTGCAACACCGCGCTGGCGCTGGCCGGCGGCGCCGCGCTGCCGCCAATGGTGCCGCTGCTGGCCGCGCTGGCCGTGGGCTTTGCCGGCTACGGGCTGAGCCTGGCGCTGTTCGTCGTCGCGCTGCGCGAACTCGGCGCCGCGCGCGCCGGCGCCTACTTTTCCACCGCGCCGCTGTTCGGCGTGGTCATCGCGCTGCTGCTGTGGCCGCAATCTCCGGGCTGGACGTTTTGGGTGGCCGCGGCGCTGATGGCGCTGGGCGTGTGGCTGCACCTGCGGGAGCGCCACGACCACGAACACCACCACGAGGCGATGGCGCACAGCCACCCACACCGCCACGACGCGCACCACCAGCACGAACACGATTTCCCGTGGGACGGCCGCGAGCCGCACACCCACTGGCATGTGCACGCGCCGCTGACCCACGCCCACCCGCACGTGCCCGATCTGCACCACCGGCACCGGCATTGAGCGCCGCGTCGCTGGTGTCCGGCTTCGCCGCGGGCGCCGCACCAGCCTTGCGCTTACCGCCAGCGCCGCAGCGCAGCGGCAACCGTCTCGCGCAGCGCGGCAAACGCTGCGCCACTCAGCGGCACGGGATGCGGCGCATACAGCGCTGCGGCCAGTCGCTCGGCGGCGTGGCGCAGCGCGTGCTGCGGCGGGAGCCGCGCCGCGTCGATCCACTGTGTCAGCGTTGCGGCAAGCGGGAGCCCGCGCCGCGGCGCAACCGCCAGCCAGGCGTCGCGCAGCGCCGCCGCG
>JAJZAQ010000099.1 GCA_021799355.1 Pseudomonadota bacterium | reverse complement strand
AGCGACACGATCAGCGCCACACCGTGTTGCGCGCTTCGCCGCGGAGGGTGGTCGCGAAGGGCGCGAACCGCAGGCTTGCGGGTTGTGCGAGGAGAAACTGGCGAGTCCATAGTCAGCGCAAGCGGATGGTGGTGTCGAGGGTCCGAACCAGGCGCTCCTGGTTCGGCGTGGTGTTTTGCGGGTTGGTCACGGTCTGCAGGGTGAGGGCAAGGCGCACGGCGTTGACCGTATTCCAGGCGTTCGCGGCGAGACTGCCCGCATTGACGAGGTTCGGCCCGGTGGTGAGATAAGAAATCTGCAGATTGGTCACGCCGCGGACGATTTCATCGGAGACGAGCTGGTTGCCGGTGTAGTGGGCGCGGTACAGCGATTGCGTTCCCTGAGGCGCCCCTTGTCCCGCCGGGCCGACATACCAGGCGTAGGCCTGGTACGGGGCGACGTAGGCCGACGAGCCGAATGACTGGCAGCTCAATTGCGCGGCGGAGTTGCCAGGGGTGCCGTTGCTTGCCAGCGGCAGCCCGGCGTTGAATGCCGCGGCCTGGAAGACGTAGGCTTGGGTGCCGTCGCAGGCGAAGACCAGATCATTGGCGGTGATGCCGACGTCGGAAGGCGCAGTCTGCATCGGGACTTTGGCGCTGCATCCGGTGTTGGTCTGGATCAGGCTGGCACTGACGGTGCCTGCGCCGCGGGTGACGAGGGCGGGGAATCCGCTGCTGGGCGCGGGCGAGGCCGGGAGGGGCGAGAGGTTGGTGGCGTCGTCGACGCCAAACAGGCCGGCGCCATTGACCCAGCGGTACCAGCCGTTGCCGGCCAGCATGTCGTTGACCGTGGTATTGCCGCAGGGCGAGCTGCCGGCTTGGCGGATGTCGCGTGCCATCAGTTCGAAGGCGATGCGGGCGTTGTCCTGCAGCTGGCTCAGGCCGCTGGTCGTGGTGTAGCTTTGCCGGCTGGTCAGCAGCACGCTGACCACGGCTCCCACGACCACCAGGCCGAGGAGCATGGCGACCATCAGTTCGATCAGGGTCAGCCCGGTTTGCCGCGGGCGGCGGGGAAAATGGGCGGGGCGGGTCATAGCTGGGTCCAGAACGTCAGGGTTTGCGCCGCCTGTCCGGCAGTGGCCTTGCTGTCGTTGAACGTCAGGGTGATGCTGCAGTTGCTCGCGGTCACGGCAGGCCCGGTCGGGTTGCAGGCGATCGCGCCCGTTGCGCCGTTGCCCAGCGCGGCCAGGCCGCCGAGCAGGGTGCCGGGTGGTGGGTTGGTGGCGGAGTACCCAGACGGCGGGCTGTTGGCGTCGAACCCCAGGCACCAGTTGCGCAGCTGAGCCTGTGCCAGGGTGCTGCTCTGGGTCGGGCAACTGCCTGCGGTGACCGTGGTGTTGTAGGCGCCGGCGAGGGCGTTGGCACGGTCGGCGCGCATGAGGTCGAACATCGAGTACGCGGCGATGCTGGCCTGCGTGCGGGTGAACGAACTGGCGTTGTCCGCCAGAGTTTTGACCTGCAGCACGATGATGCCCAGGATGCCGATGGACAGCACGGCGGTAGCCACGAGGATTTCGATCAGGCCGACTCCGCGCTGTATCCCGCCAAGGCGGGGGCTGCGGGGTTGCAGGGGGGGGTTATTGACAGGTTCCATTGGGGGTATTGGCGCGGCAGGCTTGCGAGTCGGTGCAGCTCATCACCGTGGTGCCGGTGAACAGGTAGATGCAGCGATGGTTGTCGCTCGTGATGGCGTTGCTCGAAATGTCGGTGACCAGGCCGGCGTAACCGGTTGTCGCCGTGGGTTCGTGCAGCAGTCCCAGCGGGGTGGCGATGAGGGAGTCGATCGCCGGGGTGGAGCTGATGCCGCTGGGAGGGGTCAGCGCCTGGGTGACGGTGATTGAAGGGTTGTTCGGTGGTAGGGCGGTGATCGCCCCGTTGGTGTCGAACTGCACGGCGTAGCCACGCTTGACGGCTTCTGAGCGCGCCAGCGTCAGCCGGCTGACCAGCTCGTTGGCGAACGAGGTCAGCCGGCTGGACACCATCAGCCGGTTGAAGCTCGGCACGGCCACGGCGACGAGCAAACCGGCGACCACCAGGGTGACGAGCAGCTCGACCAGGGTGAAGCCGCGGTGGGGCGGGTGCTGGCAGCGGCCGGCGGGGGCAGCAAAGATCGCAAGCAAACTCATCATCTGTATCCAGGTTTGTCTTGCGTCGATTATGTTGCCGCCGAAGCGGCGTGCACGCACGAGCCGACGAACGGTCGCTGACGGCCGACGAACGGTCAGAGTCGGTTGCAAAAATTGCAAATCGCCGCGATCGCGCCCGTGGCGGCGCGCGCTGCTAGCGGCAGTCGGTGCGGTGCACGGTCAGCCCGCCGCAGCAGGCGTGCAGCCACAGGGCTTGTGCGCGCTGCTGGTCAGTGGGGGGCGTGTCGCAATCCCAGTCGGACAGCACCTGGCGCAGCTGCCCGTCGCTCCAATGGTCGCGCGGGCGGTGGGTGTGGCCGTGGATCATCCAGTTGCTCGCAAACTGCGTCAACCAGCGGCGGGCCTCTGCCGGGTCGGCGTCGGCCCAGGAGCCGGCGCCATGCTGCGCCGCCTGGCTGGCAGCGCGCAGCGCCTGCGCCTGACGGGCGCGCTCGGCCAGCGGTTGTGCCAGGGCGCGCTGTTGCCAGTCGGCGCGACGCACCTGCGCGCGGAACTGGAGATACGCGGTGTCCGCGGTGCACAGCAGGTCGCCGTGGGTGAGCAGCAGCCGCTGGCCCTGAAACACGACGACGGCAGGGTCGGGCAAAAGCCGGGCGCACGCCACGCGGGCAAATCCGGCGCCGAGCAAAAAATCGCGGTTGCCGTGCTGGACATACAGCGCCCGCCCGTCGGCGGCGAAGGCCTGCAGCGCGCAGGCGACCGTGTGCGCGACGGCGGCCTGCGCAGGCTCGACGGTGCGGGCGGTGTCGTCGAGCAGGTCGTCCCCGATCCAGGCCTCGAACAGATCGCCGAGAATGAACAGGGCGTCGGCCTGCAGCGCCGGACCGCGCAGCCAGCGCAAAAACGCCTGCATCGTGCGCGGGGTCTGCGCGCTCAGATGCAGGTCGGAAACGAAGGCCAGCCGTGTCCAGCCGGGTGGGGCGTGCAGCAGCGCTGCCTCCGGCACGCCGGGGGCAGGTTCCAACTCTTGACGAGTGG
>JAJZAQ010000098.1 GCA_021799355.1 Pseudomonadota bacterium | reverse complement strand
CAGAAGCAAAACAAGGCACGCTTTGGCCTGTTGCTGCACATGTCGCCGGGTTTGTTTGATGCCGATCACCGGACGGCTTGCGGGTCGGGCTGGACGCTCCGGGCATGACTTTGCGGTTGATCGCATTCCGTTACAACGCGCCGCTCCAGTCCCAGCAGAATGTGGTTTTTTCTGGGGAATCGGCATGACAGCCACGGAATTGAAAGCGCAGTTGCGTCAGCAGGCGCAGGGGGCGCTGAGTCTGAACGTCGCCTACATTGGCGTGGTCAATGGCCTGTTCAGCCATCTGCACCGGCTGGGCAGGGCGTCGGCGCAGCGTCTGGCGGAGGAAGCGGCGATGGATGGCGGCTATGTGCTGCGCTGGTGTGACGCCGCGTTTGCCTTTGGCTACCTCGATGCCTGCGACGACGGGTTCACCCTGACTGCACTTGGCGCGGCGATGCGCCCGGAGGCGCCCGATAGCCTGATGCCGCTGGCGGTGCAGTCGGTGCTGTCGGCGCACATGGCCGAACGTGCCGCCGGGCTGATGCGCACGGGTGAACGGCCGGGGGAGAGCGTGCTCGCCGAACGGCAGACGGTGCTGCCGTGGTTCGGGCCGATGCTCGAAGCGAATTTTTCGGCGCTGTTCGAGCACACCATCTGCCCGCAGGTGCCGGCGTTTGCCGCGGTGAACGCACGCGGCGGTCTGGCAGTCGATCTGGGTTGCGGCAACGGCTGGTATCTGCGTGCGCTGCTGCGGCGTTGCGACCGCTTGCGCGGCCTGGGCATCGACGGTCTCGAGGAAAACGTCCGGCAGGCCCGCGAACTGGCGCAGCGCGAGGGTCTGCAGGAACGGCTGCAATTCGTCACCGGTGACATTCATGACCTGCAACTGGTCGAAGCCGCCGATGTGATCGCGATGAACCGCGCGCTGCACCATGTGTGGGAAAAAGGGGCGCAAACGCTGCTGTCGTGGCTGCGGGATCAGCTCAAGCCTGGCGGCTTCGTCGTCATCTGGGAGCCGGCATGGCCATCGCAGCGGCAGGCGCTGCGCCAGCCCGCGCTGCGCGGTATGGCGTTTCAAAACCTCAGCGAGCATGTGCAGGGCAATCATTTTTTGCGGACGGAAGAAATCGAGACGGCCCTGGTGCAGGCCGGTCTGCCGGCGCAGACCTACCGCTTCGGCACCGACGGCAGCGAGGCAGTGATCGTCGGCCAGCGCCCGGCCTGAGGGCGGGGCAGTCCCGGCGTGCAGCGGTATGGAATCAGCCGGGCCTTCTGCCGGTGGCGCTGCCACGGCTGAATGCCCAGAGCCGTTCCGCACCCCGGCCGGATGTTTGCTGCGGGGATTGCGCGCCAGCGGGAATAAAGCGGTGGGTTTCGCCGTCTATGGGGGCATGCGTGCTGCCGGCCAGAGCGGCTGTAGCGCGCGCTTCGTTCCTGACTGCCTTTGTGGAGACTGCCATGCCGCTGAATTTCCCCCGCCCGTCGTGCCGTTTGTTTGCTGCAGCCGCTGCGACGGCCACCTTGCTGGCCGCGCCGCTGGCGCATGCACAAAGTGCTGCAGACGCTGTCAGGGTGCGGATCGACGCCATTGCCAGCGGAAACGAAACCGCCATCAATGCGGCCTATGCGCCAGGTGCCGTGCTCGAATGGGTGGGCGGGCCGCTCGATGGCCGCTACGCCACGCCGCAGTCCATCGCCGCGGTATGGGCCAAGTTTGCCAAGGCCAATCCGCACCTGCAGGCCCGGGTGTCCGACTTGAAGGAGGCGGTCAACCCCAAGGGCGCAACCGTCACTGCCGACGTGGTGTTTTCCGGCAAGAGCAACATTCCCGTGCGTTATGTCCTGACTTACCGTGAAGGCAAGCTGGTGGCGGAAATCTGGCAGGTCGATCCGGCGCTGGCGGCGTCTGCCGGGTATTGAGCGGCAGGCTGTGCACGGCCGCCTGCGCGTTGCCGATCGCTGACCGTCGCCATGGCAGACCGCCAGCAGCTGCTGATCGAGCAGATTCCGCATCTGCGCCGTTATGCGCGGGTGCTGACGTGTGGCCGCGCGGCGGACGCCGACGATCTGGTGCAGGACACCCTGGAGCGGGCGCTGGCGAAATGGGGACTGTGGCGGGGTGCGGGCAGCGTGCGGCCCTGGTTGTTTTCCATCATGCATAACTTGTTTGCCGATCAATGCGCCGGGGCGGCGCGCGGTGCCGGCATGGCGCTGGATGAGTTGCCCGAGCCGTTGCATCCGCAGCAACCCGCAGCGCAGGAGCTGAGGCTGCAGGCGCTGCAGCTCATCGACGCACTGCAGCGCCTGCCGCTGCCGCAGCGGGAAGTGTTGTTGCTGGTTGCGGTCGAAGGCATGAGCTACGCCGAAGTGGCACGCACCTTGGGTGTGCCGCAGGGCACGGTGATGTCGCGGCTGTCGCGGGCGCGCACGCAACTCTGGCAGCTCAGCGCCACCGATGCCGCGCAGCCGCGCCCGGCGCTGCGCGTGATCGAGGGGGAAAGGACGGTCGGATGAGCGCATTCCGGCTCGATCGCCAGACCCTGATGGCCTACGTCGATGGCCAGCTCGATGCGCAACGCCATGCGCTGGTGGAGCAGGCCATCGCCGCCGATGCGCGACTGGCTGCCGAAGTCCAGGCGCTGCAGCAACAGACCGCAGCGCTGCGTGCCGCGCTGGACCCGCTGCTGGACGAACCCATCCCACCGCGCCTGCTGCAGCATGCCGTGGCGCCACGGCGGCAGTGGGCACAGGCGGCGGCAGTGGCCTTGCTCGTCGGCGCTGGTGCCGTGTTCGGCGGCATCGTCGCCTCGCAATGGCGCACGCCCGGTGGCCCGGTGCTCGCACAGGGCGAAGAAGGTGCGTTGCATTTCGTGCAGCAGGCGGTGCTGGCCTACGCCGTGTACACGCCGGACCCGCGCCGGCCGGTCGAAGTGCGCAACGGCAGCGATCTGACCACCTGGCTGTCTCGCCGGCTGGACCGCCGCATCGTCGCGCCCGACAGTCTGCCCGGCGGGCTGGAACTCATGGGCGGGCGGCTGCTGCCGGGCATGCCGGGCAAGCCTGCGGCGCAGCTCATGTACCAGGATGCGCAGGGCAGGCGGCTGACCGTCTACCTGCGCGGCATGGCCAAACCGACGGCGCAGACGGCGTTTCGCATCGTCACTTCGGGGCGGACCACCACGCTGTACTGGGTGGACCGCAATTGGGGCTATGCCGTCACCGGCGATCTGCCCCGCGATGCCTTGCTCCAGATC
>JAJZAQ010000052.1 GCA_021799355.1 Pseudomonadota bacterium | reverse complement strand
GATCATGTACCTGATCGAAGGCCCGCAAAACGGTTTCACCAGTATTCCGCGCGGCATTTACTGGGCCATCGTCACCATGGCCACGGTGGGCTTTGGCGACATCACGCCAAAAACGGCGCTGGGGCAGATCATCACCTCGGCAATGATCATCATCGGCTACGGCATCATCGCCGTGCCGACCGGCATTTATTCCGCCGAGCTGGTCAACGCGGCGCGACTTCAGCGCCACCTCGCCAAAGCCAACAGCCATCACGCCCTCAGTTGCCCACGGTGCGGCCTGCAGGGGCATGAAGACGACGCGCGGTTTTGCCGCCGCTGCGGCCAGCCGCTGCCCGGTACTCCCCTCAGCGCAGAAACAGCTTCCCCGGATTCATCAAATTCTGCGGATCGAGCGCCTGCTTGATGGCGCGCATCTGCGCCAGCGCAACCGGGCTGGCGTAGCGCTGCAGCTCCTCGCGCTTGAGCTGGCCGACGCCGTGCTCGGCGGAGAACGTCCCGCCGCAGGCGACCGCCGCATCGTGCACGATGCGGTTGCACGTCTGCTGGTGCGTGGCGAGAAACCGCGCCGGATCCTCGCCGACCGGCGCCTGGACGTTGTAGTGCAGGTTGCCGTCCCCCAAGTGACCGAACACCACCAGACGCGCGCCGGGAACCGCCTGCGTCACCAGTTCGGCGGTGGATTCGACGAACGCCGCCATGCGCGGCAGCGGCACCCCGACGTCGTGCTTGATGTTCAGCCCTTCGGCCGACTGCGCCAGCGGAATCGACTCGCGCACATGCCACAGCGCCCTGCTCTGCGCCAGCGTATGCGCCACCGCGGCATCCTTGACCATCCCGGCGGCAAGCGCCGACTCGAGCACGCTCTGCAGCCGCGCGCGCGCCCCTGCTTCGTCGTCGGCTGCGCTGGTTTCGAGCAACACGCACCAGGCGCTGGGCAGGGCAAAAGGCAGGCTCTGCTGCGGAAAATGCGTCTGCACCAGTTGCAGACTGTGTGCGCTCATCAGCTCGAACGCGGTGAGCTCGCAACCCAGCCGGGTCTGCGCCAGACCGAGCAGTTCGACGGCCGCGTTCACGTCGGCCACGGCCACCAGTGCCGTGACCTGGGCCCTGGGCAGGGGAAACAACTTGAACGCCGCCGCGGTGATGATGCCCAGCGTGCCTTCGGCGCCAACGTAGACATCGCGCAGGCTGTAGCCCGTGTTGTTCTTGCGCAGAGTGTTCAGCGCGTCGAGCACGTCGCCCTGCGGCGTGACCACCTCCACACCCAGGCAGAGTTCGCGCGCGTTGCCGTAACGCAGCACGGCCGTGCCGCCGGCATTGGTCGACAGATTGCCGCCGATGGTGCAACTTCCCTCCGCGGCGAGCGACAGGGCGAACAACCTGCCGGCTTCGGCAGCCGCCTGCTGCACCGCGGCAAGCACGCAGCCGGCCTCGGCCACGAGCACGTTTCCCGCGGCATCCACCGAGCGAATGCGGTTCAGCCGCCGCGTACTCAGCACGATCTGCCGCCCGCTGGCATCGGGCGTTGCGCCGCCGACCAGACCAGTATTGCCGCCCTGCGGCACGACCGGCACGCCGTGCAAAGCGCAAAGCTGCACCACTTCGGCCACCTGCGCAGTATCGGCAGGCAGCACCACGGCCAGCGCCATGCCGTGGTAGCGCTTGCGCCAGTCGGTCACGAACGGGGCGCACTGCTGCGGCGCGGTGAGCACATGCGCGCTGCCCAGCAGCGCACGCAACGCGTCGATGAAGCGGTGACGTTCAGCCGGTGTCATCTCCTGCCCCCGGCGCGCAAAAACCCGGCGATGCAGCCAAACAGGCACAGCGCCAGCAGCAACTCCAACGCGCCGAGCACGCGCGACGCCGCCGCCGGGTCGGTCAATGCCCGGGTCACGCCTTCGGCGGCGTAAAACCACAACAACAGGCTCAACCAGCGGAAGGTGAACACCCTGGCCCGCAGCACCCCAGGCACGGCGAGCAGCAGGGGCACCACCTTGAGCACCAGCAGCGACCCGCCCGGATGCAAGGGTGCAACCCACAACTCCCACAGCACGCACAGCAGCACCAGCGCCAGCAGGCTGGCCACCGCGCCGCGGTGAAAAACGTGCCGCCAATCCTTCACGGCGCCCGACGGCGTGCAACCGGTCATGGCCGTGGCGCGTCCGGATCCAGCGCCAATCTGCGCGCCGCTTCGGCCAGCCGCCGTCCCAGCGCGAACGCCAGCCGCTGCTCCTCGGCGCTGACCGCCGCACCGCCATCCGCCCCGGCGACATGGCTTGCGCCGTAGGGCGTGCCACCGCTGCGCGTGGTCATCAGATCGGGCTGCCCGGCATACGGCAGACCGACGAGCAGCATGCCGTGATGCAGCAAAGGCAGCATCATGCTCAGCAGCGTGCTTTCCTGCCCGCCGTGCAGGCTGCCCGTGGAGGTGAATACCGCCGCGGGCTTGCCCGCCAGCGCCCCGGACAGCCACAACGCCGACGTCTGGTCGAGAAAATACTTCAGCGGCGCGGCCATGTTACCGAACCGCGTCGGCGACCCCAGCGCCAATCCGGCGCACTGCTGCAAATCGGCCAATTCGGCAAACGGCGGCCCGTCTGCCGGCACCGGCGGCTCCACACGTTCGACCACGGCCCCCACCCGCGGCACCGTGCGCACCCGCGGCAACATGCCCGGCACGCTGGCCACGCCCTGCGCAATGCTCTCGGCCAGGGCGCGCGTGCCGCCGTGTACGCTGTAATACAGCACCAGAATTTCGTTCATGCCGCTATCGTATTGCCATGCAACGCCTGCGCCCATCCGATCCCCTCATGGCCAGCCTGCAAACCCTGGCAAAACGCTTCGGCCAGGACAATCTGGCGCAAACCGCGGGCAGCCTGACCTTCACCACCCTGATATCCCTCGTGCCGCTGCTCACCGTCGCGCTGGCGGTGTTTACCGCTTTTCCGGCGTTCGACCGGCTGCAGGGGCAGGTGCAGGCCCACCTGGCGCAAACCGTGCTGCCCGATGGACTGTCGGACAAGGTGTATTTCTACCTGCGTGACTTCGCGGCCAAAGCCAAGGGCCTCGGACTGGTCAGCGTGATGTTTCTCATCATCACCGCCACCTCGATGCTGCTGACCGTCGATCGCGCGCTCAACGCCATCTGGCGCACGCCGCGTCCGCGGCCCCTGGCGCAGCGCGTGCTGCTGTACTGGGCGGTGTTCACCCTGGGACCGCTGGTGCTCGGTGCCAGTATCGGCCTGATGAGCTATGTGGCCGTCGCCCACCGCCACCTGCTACACCAGCTCCCGGGTGGCGCCGGCACACTCATGAGTCTGGCCTCCTGGGCAGTGCTGGCGCTGGCGCTGGCTGCGCTGTTCCGCTTCATCCCCAATACCGATGTGCAGTGGCGCGACGCACTCATCGGCGGCATCGTTGCCGCACTGGCGTTCAGCGTCGGTGGCCGGGCGCTGGCCTGGTATTTCTCCACCGTCACCACCTATACCGCGATCTACGGCGCGTTCGCCTCGCTGCCGCTGTTCCTGCTCTGGCTGTACTGCAGCTGGCTCGCCGTGCTCGCCGGTGCCATGATCGCCGCCTATCTGCCGGCGCTGCGCGTGCGTGCCATCCGCGCCGATGCCTACGCCGGAGCGGACTTTCTCCACGCCATCGACGTCCTCAAACAACTCGACCAGGCCCGCCGCGCACCAGACTGCGGATTGTCGCTGGCCGCGCTGTCGCAGCGCCTGCGGCTGGACCCCCTGCAGCTGCAGGAACTGTTGGGCGTGCTGCAGCGGCTGGGCTGGGTCGGACGGGTCACGCCGGCAACGCGCGGCCCGGCGCGCTGGGCGCTGCTGTGCGATCCACAGTCCACGCCGATCGGCCCGCTGATCGACGCCCTGCTCCTCGATGCCCGACAGGCCGCACACACCGCGCCCCAACTCGCGCGGCTGCTCGGCGACGAAGAACGTAAATGGCCGCTCAGCCAGCTCCTGTCCGAGGACGACGGCGTTATACGCAGCCTGCGCTGACCCTTTCAGGACCGGCGCAATGCAGCGCTTGCCCGCGCACTGGACGGGCGACGGCCTGACCTTCAGTTTGTCCTGGACAAAACTCACGGCCTCAGGAACACAGGCGATCGGCATGCCGTGTCGTTTTCGAGCCACTGGCGGTCGGCGCTGGATCGATGACAGACTCGGTAGATTGCGAAATTTCTCACATTTTTTTCAAAAAAATGTGCAGCATTTCGCTTTTATGTTTGTTTGCGTTTCATCAATAAAACCAAACCACATCACAGGATTTCTCTTGACTTGCAATACGCAACAATGCAGAATGCGCAGAAATAAAATTAAATCCAATAAAAAAATCATTCCATTGATTTATTGGCACACATTTTCAGCCGCTTCTTCTGAAGCATTGCCAAAAATCGGGACGGGGGTTGTGTGCTCTTTCGACTGGGTCAACATGGCGAACCGGCCAGGCTTCCGCGCTGGTCTTCGAGCGGGTTTTGTCGTGAGCAAACCGCAACGGAGGGTCTGAAGAGGCGCCGGCCACTCCGCCCCGGCGAAGCGCTGCGGACGGTGTTTTTTGCCGCGGCATTCTTCACTTTCGCGGTGTCGCTGAGCGGATGCGGCGGCGGGTCGACCCCGCAAACACCTCCATCGGCCTCCTTGCCTGCCACAACGGGCGGATTGGCTGCATCCACCACGACCTCTCTGCCGCCCCAGCTCATCCGCCCGCTCACCGTCTCTTCGGCGCCTGCGCCCGTTTTGCCCCCGGTGCCCAAAGCGTCTACGCCGGCATCCACCCCTGTAACGCAGACGCCGACGACATCCACCCCCGCACCTGCAAACAGCGGATCCGCGCCGTCCCCCTCTGCTTCCTCCTCCCCGGCCACCGTGCCGCCTGCGGCATCGACGGGAACGGCGACTTCCCCCCTGCTCAGCGGCATGCGCTTTGGCGTGGGCGACCGGTACTGGTGGGAAACCACGTCCGGGCAATACGCCACGACGCCGCAACTTTTGGCCCAAAACGGATTCCCGGCGAACAACCAGTTGCTCGGCATCTGGCTGCCCGCGGGCTGGCAGCCGTCCTGGTTCACCGGCATCCAGTCGGACATGGATCAGGGCGACGTCCCGGTGTTCATCCACTACACCCTGGGCGACCTCGCACAGTATGGCAATTCGGCCTGGTCTTACGTCCAGTCACAGCAGCAGGCGTGGCTGGCCGATGTCAGCCGTCTGGCGCAGGCCCTGGCGCCGCTCAAGGGAACGGTGCTGGTCGTGCTGCAGCCGGAGTTCAACGTGCCCAGTATCGAAGACCAGCCAGGCTTTGGCGCGCTGCTCGCGCAGGGTGCGCAAATCCTGCATGCCGCGCAAACGCCGCAACTGCGCATCTTGGTGGGCGCCTGCCCGGGCGATTTTGGCGTGTACGCCGGCACCACGGTGGATACGGTGAACTGGGATGCTTTCAAGCCCGCGCTCACCCCGGCGCTGGGTTCGCTCGATTTCCTCGCCTTTCAGGAAATGCGCGGCCAGATTTTCGATGGTGCGCAGCAAACTCCGGATCAGCAGGGACTGTCGCTGCTGCCCGCACGCACGCTGGCCTTTGCGCAGTATCTGCAGGCCACCTATGGCAAGCCCTTGCTGTTGGCCTATATGACAGTGGCGACATTCAACTCCCCCAGCGACCCATTGGGATGGGATGCGCTGGCCGCACAGGCCACGGCCGGCGTGCTGGCCGAAGCACGACAACTGCACGCCGCAGGGCTGTTCGGCATCATGGCCATGAGCCTGTTCGACGACCTGTCGCACAACAACGACGGCAAGGATGCCTGGGGTGAGGCGTCGAGGTATTTCGGCTTGATCGCCTCCAACGGCACGATGGGCCAGGCCGCACTGGGGGCGCCGCCCTACACCATCAAACAGGTCGGCAAGGCCTGGATTCAAGGAACTGCTGCATGGAAATGAACCGGCATCCTGCATCACGAACGCAGTGTTTGCACCCACGGTTACCGCGGTCGCTCGGTTTTACGTTGATCGAACTGATCGTGGTGATTGCAGTTGCCGCAGTGCTGCTGGCCATCGCAGTGCCCAATCTGCGCAACCAGATTCTCGCTTCGCAGGCGCGGCAGACGGCTCGCGGCGTGCAGGATGCCCTCGACTTCGCACGCCAATATGCACTCAACACCTCGACATTGACCACGTTCACCCCAAGCGGCTGCGGTTACTCAGTCTCGGCGATGGGATCGAACAGCACCACATTGACCAGTTCGTCCGGTCTGAGTGGGGCCGTAGGGGTGAGCTGCACCAACACCTTCAAGGGCAGCGTCAGCTTCCTTGGAGATGGCTCGTCGGTCACTTGTTCGAGTTCTAGCAGTTCGGGCTCGGGCACCTCGGCATCGACCACATGCACGAGCGTGCCGGCCAACCCGACCCCGCCGTTGACCTTTTCCGCCTCCGGCGGGGGAGTCACCTGGACCGTCACGCTGGTACAGGGCGGTTTGACCACCATGAGTTCCACACCATGAAAAACCTCTGTCCCACACGCCGCCGTACATCCCAACTCGGCGTCACCTTGCTCGAAGTGCTCGTCGCCATGCTGGTGTTTCTCATCGGCGCGTCCGCGATGGTTCTGCTCGCCGCCAACGCCTTCACGGCCAATGCCCAGTCGGCGCGCGCTTTTGCGGTCACGTCGACCTCGCGCAGCCTGCTGGCGACCATCGAAGGCAATCCGCAAATCCTCGGCTCGCTCAATGGAACGGCGCTCGGGACGGCCTCGGGAAACGCCGCTCCCGATGTCTTGCAGAACTGGTGGCAGGCACAGCGCCAAACCTATCCCGACTTGCTCGGCGCCCAGCTGGCCACGCAACCCGCCGCGTGCAGCGCCACCGCGCCATGCCAGATTACCGCCACGTTCACCGTGCGCTCGGCGTTTGGCGGCACCCAGCAAAACACTTTTTTGCTTCAGGATGGTTTTTAAACATGCGCCAGCGCGGATTCACCCTCATCGAACTGCTCGTCGCCCTGGGTGTGGCGGCCATGCTCGGGCTATTCATTTTTGCATCCTACAGCGCCATCTCGGTCGGAGGATTACGCGCCAGCGACGAATCGGCAGAGCAAAACTCAGCACGTGTCGGCATCACGCTGCTCGCAGATGATTTATCACGCGCCGGCTTCATGATGAACGGGCCCTCGGGGCAAAATCGCTGTTCCCGCCTGCTGGTTTACAACGGAAACACGAATGCCAACACCATGCTGTCCATGTGGCCGGTTTCTGCGGTTCAGCAAACCACAAGCGGCCAAGTCCCCGGAACCACCACGTCTTTTGGTTATGCCAATCCCGGGGGGGCGGCAACTGATGCGGTCAGCGTGTTTTACGCCGCCGGATTCGGCATCGGCAACTCGACCATCCCCGGCGGAGTGAATGTGGTCAAGGCAAACAACGGCACACTCAATAATGCCTCGCTGTTCGTCGCGGACACTTCTTCGTTTCAAGCAGGCGACGTCGATATCGTCGTGCTCCCATCACGCAATTTGTGCATCCGCTTTCAGGTGAGCAATGTCGGTGGCGGCAACAACATCGTGCACAACAGCGGGGCTGGCTCGGCCAACATCAATCCACCAAATGGTTTCAACGGTGTGAGCAGCCTGGCAAATCCTCCGGTTTCTCCTGCAATCACGGCGACCGACCTGCAACAGGCTTTTGTACAGAATTTTGGCCAGATTCAGGGAGCTTCTGGGCCGTTGCAGGTGACGTACAGCATCCGGCCCGACCGGCAAAATTCGGCCATGCCGGATCTGTGGCGCACAGTCGTCAATTCGCTCGGACAGACGGTCAGCGACGTCCCGGTGGTGCAAAACGTCGTGTTGCTGCATGCCCTGTTCGCCCCAATACAGGGCAACGGACAGATCGGCAGCTTCGTCCCATGGTCCACGATCGTCAGCAACAACCAGCAGGGACAGGTCGGCGCCGTACGGTTTGCCCTGCTGGTACGCAAACCCAATACCGGAAACCGTACCAACAATCCCGCATCGATCGCGGTGCTCGACGAAACGTTCACCCCCCCGGGGCCACAGTTTCAATATCAGCTTTACACCCAGACCGTGTATTTGAGGAACGTCGCATGGAACGCCTCCTGAGCCCCCGACGGCAACGGGGAGCCGCGCTGCTCATCGTCATTGCGCTGTTTTTGATTTTGCTGCCTCTGGCGTTGATGGCGATTTTTCAGCGCAGTCTGCAAAACGACCAGTTCGCGCAGTCAGCACAATGGCGCGCGCAGTCGCGTGACGCCGCAAACCAGGCGATGGCGGCGTTGCGTTCAACCATCGCACAGACCATCGGCACCTCTGGTTTGCTCGAATACCAGCCCAGCCCACCGTCCTGGTTTGTCACGCCATCGGCCCAGCTGCAACCCACATCGTCGCAGTTCTGGCAATCCTGCGCAGCAAACAGGCTCTGCCAAAGCACCACGGTGACGCTGCAAAACGGCACCGGCCGGCAAACCTTCAACGTTTTGCAACTCGCCACACCCACCGGGGTGATCGATCCCACCCTGTGCGGTCAGCAGGGATATGTGGCGGTTTTCTACAACTTATGGGTTCAGGCCACTGCGTCCGCCAACCCTGCCGCGGGCAGCGCGACTGAACAAGCGGTCTACCGGGCTTGCGTCAAAACGGGGGCATGATGAAAACAAACCTCAAAACTCGTCGCATTCTTCTCGCACTCGCCAGCGCAGCGCTGATCGTCTCGCCGCTGCGCGGGCCGCAAGGCTGGGCGGTGGCGCAGACCACATCCACATCGACCATCGTCGCGCCCAATCTCATGGTGATTCTGGGCAACAGTTACTCGATGAACCGTATGATGGATAACCAAACCTATCCATCCGGTCCACTTGGCCCCATCCAGAATCAGTGCCCGGCTGCATACTCTACCGGGCAAACCTTCACCCCAGCCCCGACCTTTGCCAACGACAACGGCTGCGGCGGCGCCGGCACTCCGTTCGCAGACCATCTATACGGCGACCAGAGCACGTCCAAGCTCTATATCGCCAAGCAAGTGCTGTACAACCTGCTGGGCAGTCAGGCGAGCGCGCAGATCAACTTCGGCTTTGCTACCTTCCGCCAGGCTTTTGGGCTGGAAAACAGCGTAGCAACCGTCTTGACGAGTGCGTTCTGGCCATTTGTTTTCCCACCTGGCGGCAATCCGAATAATCTCACCGGGAACTGGTCGGGTCAAACCCAGGCGCAACTCACGGCCAACGGCACCGACCCGAATAATTTCATCGGAGTCTATTGGTGGCCAGGTTGGGATAACTCAGGCGGCCACTCGTTCGAACTCGGACGGAATTTGCCGAACAACCAGGCGAATGTCGTCAACCAGTTTTTCGGCAATGGCCTTCCCAAGGCAGTGCAATATCCATCCGGGACCATCAGCAATACCACGGTCGGCAACTTGTACTATGGCTCGGGCGGTCTGGATATCGTGCCACCGATCAATGCAAAACCGACTGATCCAGAGCCACAATTCAAGCTGTGCAAGACCTATTACAACTCGCAAGCCAATGCATTTCAGGGTGAGTATATCGCCACTCAATCCAACGGCAATCCACGTCTGGTCATCAACACCTATCCGACTCTTTACAACGGGAATACCCTGAATTTCATTTCCCTTGAAAACTCACGCTACGACGCCCAGGGTAACCAAAACCTGGCCGTTTGGAGTGACATCTGTTTCGACGGTTCGACGATGAAAATCGGCCAGTCGATGGCGCGGATATCCAACCAGTTCAAGACGACGACTGGGACAAGCCCGGCGTATTTCAATTACATTCCCAACGTCTGGTCCGGAACGCAAACTCTCGGCCTGCCCCAAGGCGCGCTGACCGGCTGGTCCGGCGCGGCGAGCTACGATCCGAATACGAACACCTACACGGCGTCGTACCCCTCCGGCCCGCAAAGCGCCAGTTCAATGGGTGCCTACAACACAAGCGGCGCTCCGTATATGGGGGTGTTCGTCGATCTGCCCAATCCAAACAGCGGTTATATCGACCAGCGCACGCTGCTGCGCAACCTGGTCAATCCGAGTTATCCGCAAATGAGCGACTCCGGCCTGGGGTACAACCCAAACACCCAGACCATCGTCGACCCGACACAAAACAATCAGCGCAGCATTTCTGCTAGCGATTACCGGCCAGATTACGATCCTTATCAGGAGCCGGTATATGACTCGCTGATGGATGCAGCCGCGTATTACAAAGCCTACAAATCCAAAGACCCCAATGACGGCTGCCGCACCAACGCCGTGCTATTGATTTACGACGGCCACGAGGACGCGCGTTACACCCGCAATGCCGATGGCACGGTCACGTATGCCGACCCGACGCTGGCCGCCGCGGCGCTTTTGCAGCAAAACGTCAAAACCTATGTGGTGATCATCAGCAATGATCCCGGCGATATTGCCCAGGCCAATGCCATTGCCAAGGCTGGTGGCACGAACACGGCGTACACGGTGCAGAACGCCAACGATCTGAGCGCCGCGATCGGCTCGGTATTCACCAGTCTGCAAGGCAGTGTCGTCGCTGCCGCGCCTGCGGTTCCGGGTTATGTGCAAAATGGCTCACTGGCTTATGCGCTGGCGTCGAACAATGCGTATGGAGGACAACAGGGCTTTTTCTATGCCTACACCACGGCTGCAGACGGCACGGTGTCGACCTCACCGGCGTGGCAATTGGTGATGACTGCACAACAGCGCAGCAACGCACTTTATACGGACGGTGGATCGGGAACGGCGCCGATTTTGTTCACCAATACGCCGCAGACGGCGTTCCAGAGCACCAACCCGACGCCACAAACCATCATCAACTACACCATCGATCCGTCCTATGGTGGCGGCCAGTATCTCGCCGGCAGAGCGTCGGGAAGTTTTCTCGGAACCATCACCTCGCAGGCGGACAAACCGGTCATCCTGTCGCGCCCGAACAATCCTTATTTTCTGACGAATACCGGGTATCAAAGCTTCGCCAAAAACAATGCCGCGCGTTCCCCATTGGTATTGTTCACCGCGAACGACGGCTTTTTGTACGCGGTTTCCGCCGGTTCGCCGACCTCCGCAGGCACGTTGCAGTGGGCCTGGATGCCCTCGACCCTGCTGCCACAACTGAAAAACTACACCAACTTCCAGTCCTCCGTGCCGATGAACGGCGGCCTGATCACGGTGGACAGTGCGGACGGCAGCGGCAACTGGGCGACGTATATCGTCGGCACGGCACAGGGCGGTGCGCTGCATTATGACCTCAAGCTCAACAGCTGCTCGTCCTCCTCATCGGCTTGCACGCCGACGGTGAGCAAGGTCTGGCTGGACGCGCAGTCGGCAGCGGTGTCTCCTCCCTCATCGGCCCCCCAGGCGCCGGTGATCTGGTGGGATGCCAACGGCGTGGCCTACGCCTATTACTTCACTACGTCGGGCAGCAAGTCCTATCTCAACCAGATGCGTCTGTACGACGGCACAACGAGCCAAAGCAGGGTGACATTCACCCCGTCGTCGCAAGCTGCCGTGGACGTGCTCGGGGGCAAACTCTATGTGGGCGATTCGTCTGGGAATCTCTGGTCGTTCGATCTGACGTCCAACCAACTGTCGGCAACGGCCATCGGCACCGTGGCCAACGCCTCGTCGGCTGGGCCGGTGCGCTACGTCGGCCTCGGCCAGACCGCCAATGGCGTTTACGTCTGGGCAACGACGGACCACGAGGTCAACGTCTTCAAGTTCACCGGCGGGGCCGTCACATCGAACACCAACGGCTGGACCCTGTGGTGGTGGAGTGCAACCAACGGATCCGGTTACTACAACGGCAGCACGATGAGTACGACGTCGAGCAATCCAGGCGTCGGATCCACCGGCGCGCCGTATTGGCTGGATGCGAGCAGCACCATCACCGACGCCTCGGCCATCATCAACAACACCCTCATCGTGCCCGTCACGCTGGGTGATTCCACCAACGTCTGCGCGGCGACGACGGCCAAGTACGACTTTTTCAATCTGGATTCCGGTGTCTTTCCACAAGGCCGCTTTTATCTGCTCAACGGTTCGCCGCTGACCGACAACCCGATCATCGGTTACGGCACGGCCTATTCCCCCGTCATCTCGGAAAACAGCAACGGGTCCGGACTGATTTACGGGTCGGCGCAGCAGAACCTGCAGCAAAAAGTCGGTTTCCAGGTGGCAGCGACGACTGGCATTCACGTTGGCTCAGGGGTCATGGGATGGCAACCCTTGTGGATGACTCAGCCTTGAGCGCAGCGGGCTTTTTGCGCGCCTTCTTGCTGACGCTTACGGGTGTGCTGACGGGAGTGCCGACCCCCGCGCCGGGGCAAGACCGAACCGGGTGCGTCTGGAAACCGGCGGTGATCTTCGGCGCACTGGGGCGGGCCATCGCAGCGGACAGCATGTCGGTGTGCAGGACGGCCACAGGGGCGGTGCTTGCCGTCTCTGCGACCGGATTACGCCAGTACCCGGACGAGCAGTCGATCGCTTCGCTGTTCGCTGTACCCGTTTCGACCTGCCGGATGACATACTGCATCAAAAACGGCGCTGCCACGATCGATTGCCACGACGGCACCGATCCGGTGACGGTCGCCATTTCTGGCATGCCCGGGGCGTTGACGCTGTCCGGCGGCAGATGGTCGTATCTGCATGCACATCCGTCGGGCGTCGGTGCCGGCGCCTGAATCCGGGGATTTTTCTGGGAGTTTGACGATGACACGCAACGGTTTTGAACGTCTTTTGCAACATCTAGCCGGCAGTTTGGCGCTGGGTTTGGTTGCGGGGCTGGCCCACGCCGCCCAGGTGCAGCCCACTGAACAGACGGCCCCCGTCCCCGGCTACGCTCCCAACCTGCCGTCCACTGTTACCCGCGCCAGCGTGCTCTCGCCGCTGCCCCCCGCAAGCCGACCCCAAAACTGGTATCCGGGGGTCACCATCGGCCCCCAGCGCATCGGCGGGCCGCCGCCCCAAACCCGCCAGTCCCAGACGCAGACCGCACCGGCGAAATGAGCAAACACACTGCGCTCATCGCGCCATCATAATTTTTGCCCGTCTCTTGTTGATTTATATCAAGTCCACCGCAAATCGCGAAGATAGGTTGTCGATCCACTCAAGCGGGGGATTTGCGACATAAATCACACTTCTCGCGATTTTGTTTCTGCACCCCCGCGAACATGGTGTTTTCGCGCAAGGACGTCGATAAGATGCCATCGGGTTTATTTTGGTTGGCCTGCGTACACATCATGTCCTTCCCGTCTAACACTCCGGTCGTTGCCCTTGCCCGACCAGGCCGGTGGCGGCTGTCACGATCAGTCGGGCATGCACCCGCGATGCACAGGGTCTGGGCATGAGTTGGCTGTCGTGGCTGCGCAAACACGCCGCGGCAAACCCAGCTGACGCTGCGGCCCAACCGGCAGCGAACGCTGCTCTGCCTGACGATACCGACAATCTGCCGGCGAGGGATGAGACAGATGCGCCTGTGGCCGTCGACGGCCTGGATTTTTACGAAGCCATCGGCGTCCACCAGCGCTGGAAAAACCGCCTCAAGGCCGCAGTCACCGGGCAATCCGGTGAGCATCTCGACGCCGACACCGTCGCTCGCGCCGATGCCTGTGCGCTGGGCGTGTGGCTGGGGCAATTGCCGCCGCACGCGGCGATTCCTGCCGATCTGCTCGATGCCCTGCGCGCCGAACATGCCGAATTTCACCATCTGGCTGCGCAGGTCATCCGCCTGGCCGACGCCGGGCAGACCGAGCAGGCCCTGCAGGCGTTACGCACCGACGCGCCGTACAGCCGCGCGTCGCACCGCGTGACCAAACTGCTCAGCCGCCTGTATCTCGAACTCACCGCGCGCCAAAACGCGCCCAGCCGCTGACTCCGCGATGTCTCCCATCACGCCCGCCCCGCTTTCCACCGACGACGTGTTGCGCCACATCCCCAGCGGCGTACTGGTGTTCGATGCGGTCGGTCAGGTCACGCACATCAACCCGGCGTGCCTGGAGCTGTTTCGCCTGCGGCTGCACCCTGCGGAGCTGATCGGCCAGGGCTGGCGGCGCTTTTTCGAACAGATCGCGCCGCAGTTCGCCGACGCCGAAGCCGAGCTGGCTCGGGTCAAGAGCCTGATCCATCAAGACAGTCCCGATGCGGCGGAAATCGCGCTGCGCGACGGCCGTCTGCTGCTGCGGCACTACGTGCCCATCGTCCACCGCCGCGACATCGTCGGTGCCGTGTGGCAACTGCAGGACGTGTCGGCGATCAAGGAACAGCAGCGGCAGCTCGAATTCCTCACCGAGCGCGACCCGCTGACCGGACTGCTCAACCGCCGCGGTTTCGACCGCCGCCTCACCCTGCTCGAACGCCACCCTCTGGGCCAGCACGGCTTCACCCTGGCCTTGCTCGACCTGGACGATTTCAAGCGCGTCAACGACACTCTCGGCCACGCCGCGGGCGATGCCGTGCTCGCCGAAGTCGGCAACCGTCTCAAGGCGCTGGTGCGTCTGACCGACATGCCGGCGCGCATCGGCGGCGACGAATTCGCCATCCTCATGCCCGAGTGCCGCACCGAGGAACAGGCCGTGGCCGTCGGCGACCGCTTGCGCCACATGATGGACGCGCCGTTTACCGTCGACGGCGTGGAGCTGCGTCTGGCCTGTTCGGTCGGCCTGGCGGTGCAGCGCGGCAGCAGCCAGGGGCAATGCGCACTGTTCCAGCGTGCCGATCTGGCCCTGTACGACGCCAAGCAGGCTGGGCGCAACCGCTTCAAGCTGTTCTCGCAGCGGCTCAAGCACCAGTACGACACGCTCAACCAGCAGCGCGATCTGTTACGGCAGGCGCTCGACCAGGGCCGACTGGAGCTGTACTACCAGCCCATTCTCACGCTGAGCGACGATGCATCCGGCCCGATGGTGCGCAAATTCGAAGTGCTGCTGCGGCTGCGCGACGCGCACGGCCAGTTGCGCCGCGCCGAGGAGTTCGAGTCCGCGCTGGCCGACCCGCAGCTCGGCACCGACGTCGACCGTTACGTGCTCGACACCGCGCTGCGGCAAATGCGCGACTGGCAACGGCAGGGGCTCGATCTGCGGTTGGCGGTGAACATTTCCCCGCATCATTTCTCTCACCCGGATTTCGTGCCGACGGTCCGTTCCCTGCTGCAGACCTACCCGCAAATCGCGCCACAACGTCTGAGCCTGGAAATCACCGAGCACGGCCCGGCGCTGAGTCTGCGCGTGGTCAGCGCCACCATCCTGGAACTGCGCCGCATGGGGCTGTCGATCAGCCTGGACGATTTCGGCACCGGCAATGCCAGCCTGGCGCACCTGCAGCAATTCGACGTGTCGGTGGTCAAAATCGACCGCAGTTTCGTGCGCGAGCTGCTGCGCGACGGCGTCGACATGAGCCTGAGCTACGGCATGCTGCGGCTGGCGCAGATGCTGGGCATCGGTGCCATTGCCGAGGGCGTGGAAACCCGCGCGCAGTGCCGGGCGCTGAGCCTGCTGGGTTTTCGTCATCTACAGGGCTATCTGTTTGCCCAGCCCATGCCCGCCGACGACGTTCCCGGCTGGCTGGTGCAGGCGCCGGAGCAACTGGCCTGGCTGCGCGACCTGTCCGGCCCGATGATCGCCGACGCCGAACGCGCCGTGCAGGCGCTGGTGACGCACCGCATGCGCGCGCGCAAGCTGCTCTCGCGCACCCTCGATGCCGCCGAAGCCCAGGAGCTGCGCCACCCCGACGCGCTGCAACGCTGCGATCTCGGCCGCTGGCTCACGGCCCACGCCGCGCAATGGGGACAGGCTGCGCAATACCAGCGGCTGGTTCAGGCACACCAGCGCTTTCACCAGTGCATGACCGCCGCGCTGGATCAAAACGACACCGCGCTCGACCTGCAGCTCAGCCAGGCCAGCGAAGAAGTGCACGCCGCGTTCTGGGAGTGGATCTTGTTCGAGTCTGCACACAGCGCGCAGGCCGCAGCCGGCGGAGAAGGCAAATGACGCTGCGCACCCGTATGGACATCGGGCAACAGTGTCCGCCGTCCGCTGTGTCACACCGCTGCATTTTTGGCTACGCTGCTTTTCCCTGCCCATCCCGCACGCGCCACCGCGTTGACGTTGAACCATGAGCAAGCTTTTGATTTTTCTGCCTGATGCCGTCAGCCACGCAATCGAATTGCGTGTACCGCGGCTGCACATCGGCCGGCATGCGCACAACACCATCGTCCTGCCTGACCCCCACGTCAGCGGCGTGCACGCCGTGCTGCAACACACCGACAGTGGCTGGTGGATCGAAGACCTGGGCAGCACCAACGGCACCTGGATCAACGACCGCCGGGTGCAATCGTCGCTGCTGCTGCCCGAAGACGTGCTGCGCATCGGCGGCTGCACGCTGCGGCTGCTGCTGTCGGCCAGCAAGCCCAAGGCCACCGAGGCACGCGACGCCCCGTTCGACGAGGCACTGACCGTGCCCGGCGATTTCGGCCCGACCGACCTGATGCGCCCGCCGCAGGGATGAACAAAAAAACCGTTTCCCCGCAACGCGCCGGTCTGTTGCAGCGCCTGGTGCGCTTCGTGCGCCACCCGGCCACCGATTGGGCGGCGACACAAATCGACCCGGCGCTGCAGCGAGATGCCGCGCGGGAAAAGGCGCGGCAGCGCGAAATGCGCCGGCTGGAGCGCGCGGCGCAGATGATCCGCGACGAGGAATTCGAATTCCTCCGCCGCGAAATGCGCAACCGCAAAGTGCAGACCGCCGCCGCGCTCGAAGGCCTGACCCTGCCGCCCACGCTGCAACCGCCGCAGCCACCGGCCTCGCGGCTGCACACCCTGCACAAAATCGACGCCATCGAACGGCAGATTCAGAACGAACAGCGCGCGCTGACCGCACCGCAGCACAACGCCGCGCTGTACGCGCAAAGCGGCCTGGCGCGGGTGGGATTTGGCGCGTCCACGCTGCGCGCCGGATCGCGCCGGGCGGCAACGCCGCGCTGGTCCTACACCCAGCCGCTGGGGGCGTCGCGGCCACAGACCACGTTGCCTGCCGCCAGCACCCAGCCGCCTGCCCTGGGACATACCGTGCTGCCCACGCCGGCGGCCATCGAGCTGGCGGCATTCGACTTTGCCGACGGCCGCGATGCGCAGGTGGAATCGCAACTGCTCACCAGTCTGCAGACCGAGCCGGACGCACACACCGTCGAGTGGATCTTCCAGGCGCTGCTCGATTTTTACTGGGCCACGGCGCAGCACGACAAACTGCAGGCACGCACGCTGGACTACGTGCAACGCTACGGCCGCACGCCGCTGCCCCGCCCCGAGTTCACCGCCGCGCAGCACACGGCGCAGACCGCGAGTTTCATGGCGGCCGAGCATTTCGATGCATTGCAACTGCGGGCGTTCGAGCGCTTCGTCGCCGAGCCGTCGGCGCATCTGGTGCTCGACTGGAGCGGGTTGATCGATGTGCCCGAGGCGCAGCACGCCGCGCTGGCGCAGGCGCTGCGCCAGCTCAACGAGCGCAGCGTCGAGCTCGAACTGCACGGAGCCGACCAGCTGCTGGCGGCCACTCGCCTGCAGTCCCGCCCTGCCGCCGAGGCGCACGCCGCGCTGTTTTTGCAGGTGTTGCGCCTGCTTGATGATGAGGCCGGGTTCGTCGATCTGGCCGTGGAGCTGTCGGTCGAGCGCGGCTGCTCGCCGGTGGATTGGGAACCGCCGCGTTTCACCCGCCGCGGCAGCCCGCACACTCCGGCCACGACGCAGCACCGGGTGCATGCCAGCCTGCTGGCGCTATCGTCGACGCATGCCATCGACCCACCTGCCATCCAGACCACGGCCCGGCTGGGAGGCGATCTGCGTGGCGGTGACGAATCCTTTTTGCGCGGTTTGAGAGCACAATCTTTACGTTCTGACGCCATCACCGTGGAACTCGATGCCGTGCGGCGAATGGATTTTGCCGCCGCCACCGCGTTGCTCAACTGGGTCGAAGCGCAGGCGCAGCTGGGTAAAACCGTCGAGCTGCGCGGCGCGCACACCCTGCTGGCGCCGTTTTTGCGTTCCGTCGGCCTGACGGTGCAAACCTGACATTGTGCTTTTCGTTCTCACCCCCTGACCCCGCTTTTTTGCGCTGATTCTCACATGTCCATCGAACTTTACAAAGACGCCCATCATGCCTGCGTGCTGTTTACCGATCTCGTGCCGGACGAGGAGGCGGTGCAGGCCAACCAGTTTCTCATCGTCGATCACGACGAAGGCGTGATCCTC
>JAJZAQ010000051.1 GCA_021799355.1 Pseudomonadota bacterium | reverse complement strand
ATCTCGGCGGCACAGCCGATGCCTTCACCCTGTTCGAGCGCTTCGAGGCCAAGCTGCAGAAGCACCAGGGCCAACTGTTGCGCAGCGCCGTCGAACTGGCGAAAGACTGGCGCACCGACCGCACGCTGCGCCGGCTCGAAGCCATGCTCGCCGTGGCCGATCTGGAGCATTCGCTGGTTCTCACCGGCAACGGCGACGTGCTCGAACCCGAGTACGGCATCGTCGCCATCGGCTCGGGCGGTGCCTACGCGCAGGCCGCCGCCCGCGCGCTGCTGCACAACACCGCGCTCAGTCCGCGCGACATCGTCGCCCAATCGCTGCAGATCGCCGGCGACATCTGCATCTACACCAACCAGTCGCACACCATCGAAACCCTGGGCGAGTGACACCATGAATATGACGCCCCGCGAAATCGTCTCCGAACTGGACCGCTACGTCATCGGCCAAGCCAAGGCCAAGCAGGCGGTGGCCATCGCGCTGCGCAACCGCTGGCGCCGCCAGCAGGTGGCCGAGCCGCTGCGCCACGAAATCACGCCGAAAAACATCTTGATGATCGGCCCTACCGGTGTGGGCAAGACCGAAATCGCCCGCCGCCTGGCCAAGCTGGCCGACGCGCCGTTCATCAAGGTGGAGGCGACCAAATTCACCGAGGTCGGCTACGTCGGCCGCGACGTGGACACCATCATCCGTGACCTGATGGAGGCCGCGGTCAAGCTGGCGCGCGAAACCGCCATGCGCCAGCAACGCAGCCGAGCCGAAGATCTGGCCGAAGACCGCATCCTCGACGTCCTGCTGCCGGGTGTGGGTGAAGGCAGCGACAACCCGACGCGGCAAATCATGCGCAAACGGCTGCGCGAAGGCCAGCTCGACGACAAGGTGATCGAAATCGACGTCGCGCTGCACCCGGCCAGCGTGGACATCATGGGCCCGCCCGGCATGGAAGACATGACCGAGCAAATTCGCGCGATGTTCGCCAACCTGGGACAGACGCGCACCAAGCGGCGCAAACTCACCGTGCGCGAAGCGCAAAAACTGCTGATCGACGAAGAAGCCGCGCGGCTGGTCAACGAAGACGACATCAAGGCCAGCGCGCTGCGCGCCGTCGAGCAAAACGGCATCGTCTTCATCGACGAAATCGACAAGGTTGCATCGCGCAGCGACGTTCACGGGGCCGACGTGTCGCGCCAGGGGGTGCAGCGCGACCTGCTGCCGCTGGTCGAAGGCACCACGGTCAGCACCAAGTACGGCATGGTGCGCACCGATCACATCCTGTTCATCGCCAGCGGCGCGTTCCACCTGTCCAAACCGTCGGACCTGATTCCCGAACTGCAGGGGCGGTTTCCGATTCGTGTCGAGCTCGACTCGCTGTCGGTGGCCGACTTCGAGGCCATTCTCACCCGGACAGACGCCAGCCTGACCAAACAGTACGCCGCCCTACTGGCCACCGACGGCGTCAAGCTGGAGTTCACCGCCGACGGCATCCGCCGCCTGGCCGAAGTGGCGTTTGCGGTGAACGAAAAAACCGAAAACATCGGTGCCCGCCGGTTGCACACGGTGATGGAGCGCCTGCTCGACGACGTGTCGTTCCACGCCGACGGCGCGCAGCACATCGTGGTCACGGTCGATGCCGCAATGGTCAACCAGCGTCTGGGCGAGATTGCGCAGGACGAGGATTTGTCGCGCTACGTGCTCTGACCGCCTGCGGTCTGCTGCGCGGCAATGCACAGCAGACCGTCGAACACCAGATGTTCGACATGCCGGTGCGGCAGCCCCAGCGCCGGGTGCAGCTTGGGTGCAGCACCGCCGGTGAGCAGGACCTGCACCCCCTGCGGCTCGCGCGCGCGCAGCCGGGCGTACATCTGCTGCGCGGCGCCGGCGATCGCCAGCGCCCCGCCTGTCATCAGCGCGTCGCTGGTGTTGACTGGAAACTCGCGGATCTCGCCTTCGGGCACGCGCAGCCCGGCGGTGCCCATTTCCAGCGCGCGCAGCATCAGGCCGAATCCGGGTAGGATCACACCGCCGAGAAACACACCGTCGCGGCTCAGGCAATCGACCGTGACCGCGGTGCCCACGCTGATGATCATCGCCGCGCCGTCCGGCACGTGCTGGCGGGCGCCGAGCAACGCGGCCCACCGGTCGGCACCGAGCAGCGACGGCGTGACGTAGCCGTTGCGTACCCCGCATTGCTCGGCCTGCGCGCCGATCCACTGACAGTGCAGCCCGAGGGTGTCGAGTTCGGCGCACACCCGCGCCGTGACCACCGCCCCGGCCACGGCGCAGCCGATCACCGCAGCCGGTCGCGGCCAGGGTGACAGCGCCTGGTGCAGGTGATCGACATCTTCGAGCACCATCGCACCGTGCGCCAGCAGCGCCGCGCCGGGCTGCGCCGCGGCGTACAGCCCCCATTTCAACCGGGTGTTGCCGACATCGAGAACGAGTAGGTGCATCAGCGGGCATTTGATGGAAGAATCACACCGGCACCATAACAGAGCGACCTTCGCCCACCTCGCATGGACTCCCAGACCCTGTTGTGCAAAACCGCGCGCGGCCAGAACGAAATCGCCCGCCGCGAACTGCTGCAGTCGCGCGTGATGCGCAATGTGCTGCTGCTGGTCGATGGCAAGCGCGACGTGCGCGACCTGCAGCAGATGATGCAGGCCCTGTGCGCCCCACCGGATGCGCTGGAGCAACTGCTCGACCTGGGACTGATCGCCGCACTGCCGGCGACCGCGCCGCCAGCGCCGGCAGCCGGTGAACCGGCTGCCGATGCGCCTGTTGCCGATGCGCCTGTTGCCGATGAACCTGTTGCCGATGAACCGGCTGCCGACGGGCTGGCTGAGACCGCCGGGAACAGCGCGCTGCCTCCCGAGCTCGACATCGACACCCGCGTCGCACCCGAGACCGCCGACAGCGCGGCCGACTTCGCCAGCCTGTACCAGCAGCTCAACGCCCTGGTGTCCACGCATCTGGGCATGATCAAGGCATACGGCCTGCAGCTCAAAATCGAACAGTGCCAGACCGCCGACGACCTGCTTGCGCTCTTGCCCGACATCAAGGCGGCGCTTGCCGCCAGGCACGGCGAGGCACAGGCCATGGCGCTGCTGCGCCAGCTTGGCGCTTGAGACGGCGGCAGATCACCGCGGCGCGAAAAACCAGGTGCAGACGGCGATCGACGCGATCACTCCGGCCAGATCGGCCAGCAGCGCACAGCCCACGGTGTGACGCACGCGCCGGATGCCCACGGCGCCGAAATACACCGCCACGACGTAAAACGTGGTTTCTGTGCTGCCCTGCATGGTCGCGGCCAGCAGCGCCGGGTAGCTATCGACTCCGTAGTGCTGCATGGTCTCGATCAGCATGGCGCGCGCCGCGCTGCCGGAAAACGGTTTGACCACCGCGGTGGGCAGCGCGGCGACGAAATCGGTATTCCATCCCAGGCCGTGCACCACCCAGCGGATCGCCGCCAGCGCATCGTCCAGCGCGCCCGAGGCGCGTAGCACACCCACCGCGCACAGCATCGCCACCAGATACGGCAGCAGATCGCGGGCAACGCCGAAGCCGTCTTTCGCCCCGTCGATGAACGCCTCGTAAACCGGCACGCGTCGCACCGCCCCGGCGAGCAAAAAGGCAAGGATCACGCCGAACAGCGCCAGATTCCCCACCAGCGCCGACACGCTGGCCAGCGCCGCCGCACTCAGCGACGCCAGCGCGGCGAGCACGCCGCCGAGCAGCAGCGCACCGCCGCCCAGATACGCCAGCGCCACCGGGTCCCACAGCCTCAAGCGCTGCATCCACGCCACGCTGAGCAAGCCGGTCAGCGTCGATGCACTGGTGGCCAGCAGAATGGGCAGGAACACCAGCGTCGGGTCGGGCGCTCCCTGCTGCGCGCGGTACATGAAAATGCTCACCGGCAGCAGCGTCAGCGACGAGGCGTTGAGCACCAGAAACAGGATCTGCGCGTTGCTCGCCGTGTCGTTGCTCGGGTTGAGGGTCTGCAGCTCGCGCATCGCCCGCAGGCCGATCGGCGTGGCGGCGTTGTCCAGACCGAGCATGTTCGCGGCAAAGTTCAGCGTGATCAGGCCGATGGCCGGATGGCCTGCCGGCACCTCGGGCATCAGCCGCCGAAACAGCGGCGTCAGCGCGCGCGCCAGCCATTCGACCAGACCGGCGCGCTCGGCGATGCGCAGCAGCCCCAGCCACAGCGTGAGCGTGCCGAACAGCAGCACCATGACCTCGACCGACAGTTTGGCCATGGCGAACAGGCTTTGCACGATGGCGGCGAACACTGCGGCGTCGCCAGCGAACCAGCGCTGCAGCGCCGCCGCTGCGGCGACGGCAAAAAACCCCAGCCAGAGCCGATTGAGCATCGCCCGCTAGACCAGCCGCCGCCCACGCCCGGGCTTCACGGCCTGCGTTTGAAGGTTTTGCCCGCAGCCGGCATGGGCGCGCGCTGGCGCCGTTGCACCCCGGGCTGCGCAGCGGCTTGCCGCTGCGGCCCGGAGGCGGAACGCTGACCGGCTGCTGCCCCCGGCTCGACCTTGCTGATGTTCAACTGCCGGCCGCCGACCCAGGTTTTTTGCAGCGCGCGGAACACGTCCCGCGGCATGCCTTCGGGCAGTTCGACAAAGCTGTGATCGCCGCGCAATGCGATATTGCCGATGTGCCTGTTGTCCAGCCCAGCCTCGTTGGCGATCGCGCCGACCAGGTTGCGCACCTGCACCCCGTGGTCGCGCCCGACTTCGACGCGGTAGGTCTCGAAGCGCACGTCGCTGGCGCGCTGCGTCGCCCGCCGCGCGCCTTCGTCGGCATGCCCCGCGGCACGCCGGTCGACGGCCCGATCGCCGGCGTGGCCAGCCTGATGCGGTGCGTGCCGGGTCGAAGTGGCGGGGTCGCGCGGTTGAGGTTGACCGCGCCCGCCCCGCGGCAAGGTGTCGCGCGCGGTGCGCGGCGGTTTTTGTGCCGGCGCACCATGTTCCGCGGCGGAAACGGACTGGGCGGCGTCGTGTCCCGGGCGCAGCAGCAGCGGCTTGTCGCCCTGCACCAGCCGGGCCAGCGCCGCGGCGATTTCGATCGCCGGCACGTCATGTTCCTGCTCGTAGCGCTCGACCAGCCGCTGGTATTCGTCCAGCCCTTCCTGTTCGCGCGCGTCGGTGATGCGCTGCATGAAGCGGCTGATGCGGCTGTCGTTCACCGCCTCGGTGCTGGGCAGTTGCATCGGCGTGATCGGCTGCCGCGTGGCGCGCTCGATGGCGCGCAGCAGATGACGCTCGCGCGGGGTGACGAACAGGATCGCGTCGCCCTCGCGCCCGGCGCGGCCGGTGCGGCCGATGCGGTGCACATAGCTCTCGGTGTCGGTGGGAATGTCGTAGTTCACCACATGGCTGATGCGCTCCACGTCCAGCCCGCGTGCGGCCACGTCGGTGGCAACGAGGATGTCGAGCTGGCCATCCTTGAGGCGCTGTACCAGACGTTCGCGCAGCGGCTGCGGCACATCGCCGTTGAGCGCCGCCGCAGTGAAGCCGCGGGCAGTGAGCTTTTCCGCCAGTTCCTCGGTGGCCTGCTTGGTACGGGCGAAAATGATCATGCCTTCGAACGGCTCGACTTCGAGAATGCGGGTCAGGGCATCGAGCTTGTGCAGGCCGCTGACCATCCAGTAGCGCTGGCGGATGTGCGTAGCCGTGGTCGTCGCCGCCTTGATGGTGATTTCCTGCGGCTCTTGCAAATACGTCTGCGCGATGCGCCGGATGGCCGCGGGCATGGTCGCGGAAAACAGCGCCACCTGCCGCTGCGGCGGGGTTTTTTGCAAAATCGACTCGACCTCGTCGATGAACCCCATGCGCAACATTTCATCGGCTTCGTCCAGCACCACGTGCGCCAGGCGGTCCAGTTGCAGCGTGCCGCGCTCCAGGTGGTCGATGATCCGCCCGGGCGTGCCCACCACCACCTGCACCCCGCGGCGCAGCGCCGCCAGTTGTGGCGTGTAGCTCTGACCGCCGTAAATCGGCAGCACGTGAAACCCCGGCAGATGCGCGGCATAGCGCGCAAACGCCTCGGCCACCTGGATGGCGAGCTCGCGCGTGGGAGCGAGCACCAGTGCCTGCGGGTAGGCGGCGGCGCAGTCGATGCGCGCCAGGATGGGCAGAGCAAACGCCGCGGTCTTGCCCGTGCCGGTCTGCGCCTGACCGAGCACGTCGCGCCCGGCCAGCAGGGGCGGGATGGTCGCGGCCTGGATCGGCGACGGGCTCTCGTAGCCGACGTCGCGCAAGGCCTGCAGCAGCGGCTCGGGCAGGCCGAGATCGGCAAAAGTGCCTATGGGTTCGGAAGTCATGTCTGGGGCCTGGAAAACGGCAAAGCCTGCATTGTGCGCGCGCAGACGGCGCCGGTGTCAGGCGCCGAGCCGGCGGGCAACGCGCAAAACCGGTGATTTTTCATACGGAACGACTATTTATCGACGTTTTGGCGCAACCACAGGCCGGATTGACACGGCTGTCGATTAATATGCTTTTCGCCTGAACGTTTCGGCTTTTACCGCGCAGGCCCAAAAAACTCGAAATTTCTCCTTGGAGTTCTCCACATGCCTCTACACAAAATCCACATGGCTGCGCTTGCTGCCCCGTCCTCTCGCTTTCTGCCTGCTCCAGCATGGACATGGGCTCGTCATCGGCCAAGACCGTGGCCACCGGCTCGGTGGGCGGCGCCAACAGTCAAAACGCCAACGACAAGCTGGCGCACTGCAGCGCCCCGCTGGGCACCATCGCCGTGGTCGAAGACACCAACACCCCGTGGTACGGCATTTTGACCAACCAGTACCAGCTCGGCCCGACCACGCCGGTGCTCAAGCTGATGATCCAGCAGTCCAACTGCTTTGTCGTCGTCGACCGTGGCCGTGCGATGAACAACATGATGCAGGAGCGTGCGCTGCAACAGTCGGGTGAGCTGCGCAGCAACTCCAACTTCGGCAAAGGGCAGATGGTGTCGGCCGATTACACCCTGTCGCCAACCATCACCTTCTCCAACACCAACGCCGGCAATCTCGGCGCCCTCGTCGGCGGACTGCTCGGCCCGGTGGGTGCGGTCGTCGGCGGCAGCGCCAGCGCCAAAGAGGCCAGCACGTTGCTGACCCTGGTCGACAACCGCTCCGGCGTGCAGCTCGCCGCGGCCGAGGGCAGCGCGAAGAACTGGGACTTCGGCGCTCTGGGCGGGCTGTTTGGCGGCGCCGCCGGCGGCATTGGCGGCGGCTACGCCAACACCGCGCAGGGCAAGGTCATCGTCGCCGCGTTCATGGACTCTTACAACGGCATCGTCAAGGCGGTGCAGAACTACAAGGCGCAGGAGGTCAAAGGCGGCCTGGGCACCGGCGGCCAGCTCGGCGTGCAGGGCGGCTCGACCCCGGCATCGCAACCCGCTGCCGCCCCCGCCGCGGCGCCGGTCAGCACCGCGCCGGCGCACATGACCGTGCGTGAAGCGCAGGAACGCCTCAACGCCCTGGGCTTCCCCGTCGGGGCAGCCGACGGTGCCATGGGCCCCAAGACCCGCGCCGAGCTGATGCGTTTCCAAAAATCGCGTGGCCTGCCCGCCACCGGCACGCTCGACAGCACGACCGTGGCAGAGCTGAGCAAATAACCCACCCGCCGTTGCCCCATCCGAGCCGGCCCCTGGCCGGCTTTTTTGTTGTCCGCCAACCAATCCCGAGCGCCCCGCCGGTTTAAGGTTGCGCAACGCACTGGCGCTGGTCTATGGTGTTCCCGTCCGGGCACGGGTAACCCCGTCCTGCTCTGCTTTGTTGCCAACCTCGCCATGCCGCCAGCCACTCCTTCTGCTTCACCAACCCCCGTGGCCGACCTCACCGCTGCACGCGAACATCCCATGCGCCTCTTGCGCCCGACGCCGCGCGGCGGCATCGTGCCTGAGGCGGCGCGGCAGCAGGTGCAGGCGCTGTGCGGCGATCTGCCGCCGCGCGCCGATCTGCTGGTCGAACACCTGCACCGTCTGCAAGACGCGCTGCGCGGCTTGCGCCCGTCGCTGCTGGCGGCGCTGGCCGAGCGGCTGCGGCTGTCCACCGCCGAGGTGTACGAGGTTGCGAGCTTTTATCAGCACTTCCGGCTGCTGCGCGAAGACGAATCCGCGCCGCAAACCACCGTGCGCATCTGCACCAGCCTGAGTTGCGCGCTCGCCGGGGCGGACGGGCTGGTGAACGAGGTCAAGGCGCGCTGCGGCGGCGATGTTGCGGTCGAAGCCGCGTCGTGCATGGGGCTGTGCACCCAAGCGCCTGGCGCGCTGGTCGGGCGGCACGCGCTGCCGCACGCCAGCGTCGACGCGGTGCTCGCCGCGCTGGACCAAGCCGGCGACCCGCCGCAGCCGCCTGCGCAAGCGCAGGATTTGGCCGCTTACCGCGCGCAAGGCGGCTACCAGTTGCTGGCCGACTGCCGTGCCGGCAAGTTCACCGCCGAGCAGGTAATGCAGCAGATCGAGTCCGCCGAGCTGCGCGGGCTGGGCGGCGCGGGCTTTCCCAGCGCGCGCAAATGGCGCACCGTGGCGCAGCAGCCGGGGCCGCGGCTGGTCGTGGTCAACGCCGACGAAGGCGAGGTCGGCACCTGCAAGGACGGCGAAATCCTGCGCACCGCGCCGCACCCGGCGCTCGAGGGGCTGCTGATCGCCGCTTGGGCGGTGGCCGCTGGGCGAGTGTGGATCTACGTGCGCGACGAATACGCCGCCGAGCACGCGCTGCTGCACCGCGAGCTGCAGGCGCTCGATGCCGCCGGGTTGCTGCGCTACGGCGGGGTGGACATCGGCGGGGCGGACGACGAGGAGCCGGGCGACGACGCCGCGGTGCGTGCCCGCCCGCCGCGGGTGGCGTTGCGCCGCGGTGCTGGCGCGTACATCTGCGGCGAGGAATCGGCGCTGATCGAATCGCTCGAAGGCCGGCGCGGCATGCCGCGGCTCAAACCCCCGATCGTCGCGATTTCCGGACTGTTTGGCCGGCCGACGCTGGAGCACAACATCGAAACCCTGTGGTGGGTGCCGACGCTGGTGCGCGACCCGGCGGCGTGGAGCGGCGCCGGTCGGCGCGGGCGCAAAGGGCTGCGGCGGTTCACCGTGTCCGGCCGCGTCGCCCGACCGGGGGTGTATCTCGCGCCCGCTGGCATCACCGCACAGGAGCTGATCGACGAGTTCGCCGGCGGCATGGCCGCGGGGTGGAGCTTGTACGGCGTGTTGCCCGGCGGTGCCTCGGGCGGCATGCTCAACGCGCAGCAGGCCGCCGAGCTACCGCTGGACTTCGGCACCCTGGAGCCGCACGGCTGCTTCATCGGCTCGATGGCGGTGATCGTGCTCGGCCGCCATGAAGATGGGCGCTCCGACACCGCGGCAGAGGCCGCGCGCAACCTGCTGCGCTTTTTCGCGCACGAAAGCTGCGGCCAGTGCACCCCCTGCCGCGAAGGCACGCACCAACTGCTCGCGGCGATGCACGGCCCGCGCTGGGACGCCGCGCATCTGGCCGGGCTGAGCCAGTTGATGCGCGACGCGTCGATCTGCGGCCTGGGCCAGGCCGCACCCAACCCGGTCGACAGCGTGCTGCGCCACTTCCCACACGAAGTCGGCGCGGCCAAGGAGTAAGCGCATGGACACTCGAACCGCCGGCATCGCCTTCACCCTCGACGGCAAGCCGCTCGCCGCGCACCCGGGCGAGACCATCTGGGCCGCCGCCGCGCGCCACGGTATCGAAATTCCGCATCTGTGCCATCACGACCCGCTGCGCCCGGTGGGCAATTGCCGCGCCTGCATGGTCGAGGTCGAGGGCGAGCGGGTGCTGGCCGCGTCGTGCTGCCGCGCGGTCGAGCCTGGCATGAAAGTGCATGCCGACAGCGACCGCGCCCGCGCCGCGCAGCGTGGGGTGGTCGAGCTGCTGTTGGCGCGCAAGCCGGCCCGGCGCGACCGCTACGACGACGAACTGCTGCACTGGGCGCAGCGCCTGGGCGCCGACGCGCAGCGCTATGCCAGCGCGTTCACGGGCGACGCCGCGCAAGCCGCCGCTTGGCCGCAGCCGCCTGCGCCCGACACTTCGCACCCGGCGATTACTTTTGCCGCCGACGCCTGCATCCAGTGCACCCGGTGTCTGCGCGCTTGCCGCGACGAGCAGGGCAACGATGTCATCGGCCTGGCCGGCCGCGGCGCGGCGGCGCGCATCGTGTTCGACCAGTCCGCGGCGATGGGCGAGAGCACCTGCGTGGCCTGCGGCGAATGCGTGCAGGCCTGCCCGACCGGCGCGCTCATTCCCGCCAACGGCAGCTGGGCGCAGCCGTCGATCCGGCAGGTCGATTCGGTCTGCCCGTATTGCGGCGTGGGCTGCGCGATCACCTACCACGTGCAGGCCGACGCGCAGGGCCGCGAGTTCATCGCCCGCGTCGAAGGCCGCGACGGCCCGGCCAACCGCGGTCGGCTGTGCGTCAAAGGCCGCTTTGGCTTCGACTACGCGCAGCATCCGGCGCGGCTGACCGTGCCGCTGATCCGCCGCGACGACGCGCCCAAAGACCCCGAGCGGGTGAAACTTGCCGACTGGCGCGAGGTGTTCCGCGAAGCGACGTGGGACGAAGCCCTGGAGCGCGCCGCAGCCGGCCTGCTGCGCATCCGCGAGCAGCATGGCGGTGCGGCGCTGGCCGGCTTTGGCAGCGCCAAAGGGTCGCACGAGGAGGCGTATCTGTTCCAGAAGCTGGTGCGCGTCGGGCTGCGCACCCACAACGTCGACCACTGTACCCGGCTGTGCCACGCCTCCAGCGTGACCGCGCTGCTCGAAGGCATCGGCTCGGGTGCGGTGAGCAACCCGGTGCAAGACGCGCTGCACGCCGAGGTCATTCTGCTCATCGGCGCCAACCCGACGGTCAACCATCCGGTGGCGGCAACCTGGATGAAAAACGCGCTGCGCCGCGGCACCCGGCTGATCCTCGCCGACCCGCGGCGCACCGAGCTGTCGCGCAAAGCCTGGCTGACGCTGCAGTTCAAACCGGGCAGCGATCTGGCGCTGCTCAACGCGATGCTGCACGTGCTGTTCGCGGAAAACCTGCTCGACGCGGCGACGATTGCCGCGCGCTGCCATGCCGACGAGGTGCAGGCGATCCGCGAGCACGTCGCGCCGCTGTCGCCCGAAGCGATGGCACCGCTGTGCGGCGTGCCCGCCGAGGACATTCGCGCCGCGGCGCGGGCGTTTGCGCAAAGCCGCGCGTCGATGATTTTCTGGGGCATGGGCATCGCCCAACACGTGCACGGCACCGACAACGTGCGCGCGCTGATCGCGCTGTGCCTGCTCACCGGCCAGATCGGCCGCCCCGGCACCGGGCTGCACCCGCTGCGCGGGCAGAACAATGTGCAGGGCGCGAGCGACGCCGGGTTGATGCCGACCATGTTCCCGGACTATCTGCGCACCACGCCGGAGAACATTGCGCGCGTGGAGCGCCACTGGGCGCTGCCCGCGGGCACGCTGTCGCGCACCCCGGGGCTGACGGTGGTCGAGATCATCCACGCCACGCTCGAAGGCCGCATCCGCGGCATGTACATCGAAGGCGAAAACCCGGCGATGAGCGACCCCGACGCGCACCACGCGCGGCAGGCGCTCGCCCGGCTCGAACACCTGGTGGTGCAGGACATTTTCCTCACCGAAACCGCGGCGCTGGCCGATGTGGTGCTGCCGGCGTCGAGCTGGGCGGAAAAGACCGGCACCGTCACCAACACCGACCGGCTGGTGCAAATCGGCCGCAAGGCGCTGGCTAGCCCCGGGCAGGCGCGCGCCGATTTGTGGATCATCCAAGAGATGGCCCGCCGCCTGGGCGTGACACCGACCGCCGAGGTCGATATGCACGGCGGCGAAGCCGGCGTGGATGCGGTGTACGAGGAAATGCGCAGCTTGATGCCCTCGCTGGCGGGCATCAGCTGGGCGCGCTTGCAGCGCGAAGGTGCGGTCACTTCTCCTTGCGCCGCCGAGGACGAGCCGGGGCAGCCGGTGGTGTTCATCGACCGCTTTCCCACCGCCGACGGCCGCGCCAAGCTCAAGCCCGCGCCGCTGGCTTTTGGTGCCGAGCCGCCGGACAACGTCTACCCGTATGTGCTGATCACCGGGCGCGAGCTCGAACACTGGCACACCGGGGCGATGACCCGCCACGCCAGCGTGCTCGACGCGCTCGAACCGGTGGCCACGGCCAGCGTGCACCCGACGCTGCTCGCCAAACTGGGCATCGCACCGGGGCAGATGCTGCGCGTGGAGTCGCGCCGCGGCGCGATCGAACTGGCCACCCGCGCCGACCCGGCGATGCCCGAAGACGCGGTGTTCATCCCCTTCGCCTACGTCGAGGCCGCGGCCAATCTGCTGACCAACCCCCAGCTCGACCCCGAAGGCAAGATCGCCGAGGTCAAGTATTGCGCGGTGGCGCTGACGCCAGCGCGTGCCGCGGCCGCACTGAGCTGACCTGCACCGCACCGGCGCCACGGCCTGGCACGCCGCCACGCCAGGCTGCGGTGCCAATCGTGAAAGAATGAGGACTGGTTCCGATCAGCGGGCGCCTGCCGAGCGGGCGCAGATGTTCATGCAAGTCCAACAGGTCCGCAGCTACCTCCTCGATCTTCAACACCGCATCCTGCACGCATTGCAGGACGCCGACGGTCAGCCGTTCCGGCGCGACGCCTGGACGCGCCCGGCAGACTCACCCCTGCAGGGCGAAGGCATCAGCAGCCTGATCGAAGACGGCGGGCTGCTCGAACGCGGCGGCTGCAATTTCTCGCACGTGCGCGGGCCGCAGCTGCCGCCATCGGCGACGCAGCACCGGCCCGATCTGGCCGGCGCGCCGTTCGAGGCGCTGGGCATTTCGCTGGTCTTCCACCCGCGCAATCCCTACGTGCCCACGGTGCACATGAACGTGCGCATGCTCATGGCACACCCCGCGGGCAAGGACGCGGTGGCCTGGTTCGGCGGCGGCATGGACCTCACGCCGTATTACGGCTTCGAGGACGACGCGGTGCACTTTCACCGCACCTGCCGCAACGCGCTCGAACCCTTTGGCGCCGACCATTACCCGCGCTTCAAGGCCTGGTGCGACGAGTATTTTTTTCTCAAACACCGTGGCGAGCCGCGCGGCATCGGCGGGGTGTTTTTCGACGACTACGCCGAAGGCGGATTCGACCAGGGATTTGCCCTCATCCGCGCCGTCGGCGACGCCTTTTTGCCCGCCTATCTGCCCATCGTCGAGCGCCGCCGCAACCTGCCATACGGTGAGCGCGAGCGCGATTTTCAGGCGTACCGTCGCGGCCGCTACGTCGAGTTCAACCTGGTGTGGGACCGCGGCACGCATTTCGGCCTGCAGTCCAGCGGGCGCACCGAGTCGATTCTCATGTCCATGCCGCCGATTGCCAAATGGCGTTACGACTGGCACCCCGAACCGGGCTCGGCGGAGGCGCAGCTCTACACGGTGTTCCTCAAACCGCGTGACTGGGCAGCGGCGTGAGCGCAGGCCAGTCGCACACGCCGCAGCGCATCGGCCTGCTGGGCGGCAGCTTCGACCCGATCCACAACGCGCACCTGCAACTCGCGCGCAGCGCCTGCAGCGAACTGGCGCTGGACGCCGTATGGTTCATTCCCGCCGGCCAGCCGTGGCAGCGCGACCCGTTGGCCGCCAGCGCGCAGCAGCGCTGGGACATGGTCAACCTGGCGATCGCCGGCCTGCCCGGTATGCGCGCCTGCGACATCGAACTGCGGCGTGCCGGGCCGAGCTACACCATCGATACCATCCGCGAGTTGCGGCGCACCCATGCGCACACGGCGTTCACCTTCATCGTCGGCGCCGACCAGCTGCGCAACCTGCCGACGTGGAACGGCTGGCAGGACATCGCCGCGCAGGTCGATCTGGCCGCAGCACGCCGCCCCGGCTACGTCGATACCGCGCCGCCTGAACTGCTCGCTGCGCTGGAGGCGCACGGTCACCGCCTGCACCGCCTGGACATGGCCGAAATCGACCTGTCGGCCACGCGCATCCGCGAACGCATCGCCCGCGGCCAGCCACTCGACGGCCTGGTGCCGCCGGCTGTGGCACACTACATTGCCGAGCATCGTCTCTACCACGCCCCGCACTGAAAAAACCGCATGGACATCCGCAAACTGCAACGCACCATCGTCGACGCGCTCGAAGCCGTCAAGGCACAGGACATCGCCGTGTTCAACACCGAAGGGCTGACCAGCCTGTTCGACCGCGTCATCATCGCCAGCGGGACGTCCAATCGCCAGACCCGGGCGTTGGCCAGCAGCGTGCGCGACAGCGTCAAAGCCGCAGGGTTCGACGTGCGCAACCCCGAAGGCGAGGAAACCGGCGAATGGGTCCTGGTCGACTGCGGGGCCGCCGTGGTGCACATCATGCAGCCGGCGATCCGGGCGTATTACAAGCTCGAAGAACTCTGGGGCGCCAAGCCGGTGCGGGTCCGGCTCGGCGGCACGGCTGCGCGCGCACCTGCCGCTGCCGCCAGCCCGGCAGACGCCACACCGGCTCCCGCCGCCCGCCGCGCTGCTGCGCGCAAGTCCGCTGCGGCACCGGCACAGCCTGCCCCGGCGGCGCCCGCAGGCCAACGCGCCCGCCGCGCCGGCACTGCCGCCGCCAGCTCCGCCGCCCCGGCGGCCAAACGCGCCACGGCGCGCAAATCGGCCGCCGCCGCCCCGGCAGCCCGGCCTGCGGCGGCAAAAAAGGCTGCAGCCAAAAAAACGTCCACCGCGCGCGGCGCAGCGGCCAAGCGCAGCGCCGCGCGCAAGACCGCGGCCTGAACCGCCACCGGCCGCTGCTGCAACGCATGAAACTGTGGCTGATCGCCGTCGGCCAGCGCATGCCACGCTGGGTCGACGAGGCGTATGCCGATTACGCCAAGCGCCTGCCTGCCGACATGCCGCTGCTGCTCAAGCCGATCCGCGCCGAGACGCGCAGCGCCAACCTCAGCACCGACACGGTGATGGAACGCGAGGCGCAGCGCATCGAAGCCGCGCTGCCGCCCGGGGCACGGCTGATCGCGCTGGACGAACACGGCCAGCGGCTGACCACCGCCGCGCTCGCCGCACAATTGCAGCACTGGCAGCAGGACGGGCGCGACGTGGCGCTGATCGTCGGCGGCGCCGACGGCCTGGCGCCGCGGATCAAGCAGCGCGCACACGGCCTGCTGCGGCTGTCCGATCTGACCTTGCCACACGGTCTGGTGCGCGTGCTGCTGGCCGAGCAACTCTACCGCGCGCACAGCCTGCTGTGCGGCCATCCCTACCACCGTGCCTGACCCCACCCGCGCTGCCATGTCCGCCCTCACCGCCGAATCCCTCTGGGCCGACGTGCTCGCCGTGCGCGAGCAACGTCCGCTGGTCCACAACATCACCAATCTGGTGGTGATGAACTACACCGCCAACGCCCTGCTGGCGCTGGGCGCCTCGCCGGTCATGGCGCATGCCCGCGAGGAGGTGGCCGATATGGTGGCACTGGCGCAGTCGCTGGTGCTCAACATCGGCACGCTCTCGCCCGACTGGGTCGACGCCATGGGCGTGGCGCTCGCGGCAGCCCGCCGCCGCGGCCTGCCCGTCGTGCTCGACCCGGTCGGTGCCGGCGCAACGCCCTACCGCAACCGCGCCATCGCGCAATTGCTCGGCATCGGCAGCCCGGCGGTGCTGCGCGGCAACGCCTCGGAAATCCTCAGCGTGGCCGGGGTCGACGCCACCACTCGCGGCGTCGACAGCGCCGCGGCCGCGGACGATGCCGTCGCCGCGGCCCGCCAGCTGGCTGCACGGCTGGGCGCGGTGGTGTGCGTCAGCGGCGCGACCGACCACGTCATCGCCCCGGACGGCCGGCATGCGCGGCTGTGCAACGGTCACGTCTGGATGACCCGCGTCACCGGCGTCGGCTGCGCGGCCAGCAGCCTGATCGGCGCGTTCAGCGCCGTGCAGCCCGACGCATTTGCCGCCACGACGGCAGCCATGGCCTATCTCGGCGTGGCCGGCGAAGTCGCCGCACAGCGCGTGCAGGCTGCTGGCGGCGGCGTCGGGCAGTTGCAAATCGCGCTGCTCGACACCCTGCAACTGCTCGACGCCGCGACGTTCGGCTCGCGGCTGCGGCTGGCCGTCGATGGCTGAGGACGCGCGCCGCTGGTCGGTGTCCGCGCTGCGGCTGCATGTGGTGACCGATGCAGCGCTGTGCGGCGCGCGCGGCGTCGAGGCAGTGGCTGCCGCTGCGGCACGCGGCGGGGCGACCTGCGTGCAGCTACGCGAAAAGCAGCTCGACACCCGCCGCTTCGTCGAACGCGCCCGGGCGCTCAAGGCGCGGCTGGCGCCGCTGGGCGTGCCGCTGATCGTCAATGACCGGGTGGACGTCGCCCTGGCCGCCGGCGCCGACGGCGTGCACGTCGGCCAAAGCGATATGGCCGCGCAGGACGTGCGCCGCCTCATGCCGCACGCGCTGATCGGCCTGTCGGTGGAAAACGCCGCGCAATTGCGCGCCGCGGCGGACGCGCCGGTGGATTATTTCGGCGTCAGCCCGGTATTTGCCACACCGAGCAAACCCGACGCCGCCCCGGCCCTCGGCCTGGACGGCCTGCGTGCGCTGCGCTCCCTGACTTGCAAGCCGCTGGTGGCCATCGGTGGCATCGATGCGGACAATGCCGCGGCGGTGCTCGACGCCGGGGCTGACGGTCTGGCCGTGGTCCGCGCTCTGTGCGCTGCCGCCGATCCGGCTGCGGCCGCAGGCGTGCTGCGACGGATCATCGACCGCCGGCACCGACCCGAATAAATTGATTTGCATCAAATTGACAATGCGCCGCAGGCCTAGCATGGCGTTGTCGTTTTGACAATTCGCAATCAGGAGGTGCCATCATGGCCATCAAACCGCTTTTGGGCACATTGTCCCTGACCGTGGCGCTGGCCGGGGTGGGGCTGGGCGTACAGCCTGCCTTGGCCGCCTCGGCACAGGCGCAGCAGGAAACCATCTACGGCAGCCAGCTGATGACCGCCAAGGAACGGCAGGAATACCGGCTCAAGCTGCGACAGGCGAAAACCGCCGAGGAACGCGAACGCATCCGCGCCGAACATCACAAACTGATGCAGGAGCGGGCCAAGGAGCGTGGGGTCAAATTGCCTGATCTGCCCCCGGCGCAGGGCATGCATCAGGGCATGGGCCCCGGTGCCGGGCGCGGCCCTGCAGGTGCGGGGATGGGCCCCGGTGGTGGTCCCGGTGGCGGCATGGGCCCGGGTGCAGGCATGGGCCCCGGCGGCGGTATGGGGCCGGGTGGCGGAGCGGGCAAGCCCTGACTGACCCTGCCCTGACTTAACTCCTGACTCACCCTGAGCTGCAGGGCAGTGACCTCGGACGCCAGGTGGATGCTCACTTGGCGTCGAGCGCTTCCCAGCGCTCCAGCAGGTCGAGCAGTTCTTCGTCGATTTGCGCGTAGCGCTCCTGGATCTCGCGGATGCGCAACGCGCCGGATGCATAACTGGCCGGATCGGCGAGCTGATCGGCCAGTGCTTTTTGCTCGGCTTCGAGCGCGGCGATGCGCGCAGGCAATTCCTGCAACTCGCGCTGCTCCCGGTAGCTGAGTTTTCTTTTCGCCGGCGCCGACACGGGCGCAGCGGGAGCTGGCGGCGCCGGCCGTGCCGTGCTCGCCGTACCCGAGCCGGCAGCCGGCTTGCCCTGCTGCGGCTGCAGGCTGCGCGCCCGCTGCGACTGCGCCAGCCAGTCCGTGACGCCGCCTTCGTATTCACGCCAGCGGCCCGGATGGTCGGCAGAGGCCTCGCAGACGATGGTGCTGGTCACGACGTTGTCGAGAAAGCGCCGGTCGTGGCTGACGAGAAACACGGTGCCGGTGAAATCCTGCAGCAGTTGCTCCAGCAGCTCCAGCGTGTCGATGTCCAGATCGTTGGTCGGCTCGTCGAGCACCAGCACATTGGCCGGCCGGGCGAACAGCCGGGCGAGCAGCAGACGGTTGCGCTCGCCCCCCGACAGCGACTTGACCGGCGAATTCGCCCGCGCCGGTGAAAACAAAAAATCGCCCAGATAGCTCATCACGTGCTTGCGCTGGCCGGCGATCTCCACCCAGTCGCTGCCTGGGCTGATGGTGTCAGCCAGCGTCGCCTCGGGGTTGAGCACGCCGCGCATTTGGTCGAAATACGCCACCTGTAGCCGCGTCCCCTGCCGCACGCTGCCGCTATCGGGGGCGATCTCCCCGAGGATGAGCTTGAGCAGCGTGGTTTTGCCGGCGCCGTTCGGCCCGATCAGCCCGAGATCG
>JAJZAQ010000010.1 GCA_021799355.1 Pseudomonadota bacterium | reverse complement strand
AGCGGCAAGCCGGCTGGAAGTAAAGGAGCGCGCGATGAAATACCCCGTGGTGTTGCACACCGACGATGGCCGGCGATACGGCGTGACCGTGCCCGATCTGCCGGGCTGCTTTTCCGGCGGTGATTCGCTCGACGAGGCGCTAACCAGCGCGGTCGAGGCCATCGAACTGCATCTGGAGGGCCTGACCGAGGACGGCGGCGACGTGCCGCAGCCCAGCCCCATCGCTGCCCACCTGCACAACCCGGACTACGCAGACGGCATCTGGGCGCTGGTGGACGTGGACACCTCGCGCTTTGACGGGCGCGCCGAGAAAATCAACATCACCCTGCCGCGGCGGCTGCTGGCGCGCGTGGACGAATACGCCCGCGCCCACGGCCTGACCCGCTCGGGCTTTCTGGCGCAGGCCGCGCAGCAGGCCATGCGCAAAGATTGAGCGCCAAGCAACGCTCAGTCGCATCAAGCCGGGCATGCCTGCACCTCCAACACCTCACCCGCGCGCATGCGCTTGATGGCTTCCACCAGCGCGGATTCCAGCTCGCCGGACTTGTGCAGGCGCATCTGCTGGTCGTGGATGTCCAGTGCTACGAAGATAGACCTGACCCCAAAACCCTGCGCACACGGCCTGACGCGCTCGGGCTTTCTGGCGCAGGCCGCGCAGCAAGCGATGCGCAGCGATTATGAACGGGGTCAGGTCTAGCAATGTAGCAAATCCATACCGGCGCATGCTACGAAGATAGACCTGACCCCATGACCCCAGAGGCCATGCCGTGCATGGTGCGCGGCATACGGGCAAGCGTCGGGCGGAACGTGTTCCGGCGCTAGGCGCGCGACTGGTTGAGCGCCAGCAGCCGAGCGAGGATTTCTTCGTCTGGCGTTGCAGGCGTGTCCTCCGCCCAGCCGTAGGCGGCGGCCACGGCGGCGTCGAGCGCCTGGTGCGCCTGCACCAGCCACGCCGGGTGCTGGTTGTAGAGGTTGGTCAGCGTGCGGGCCTTGAGTTGCGCCGCAAAGCCCGGCCTGGGCACGGGACGCGGCGGAAAGCCGGCGGCCGCTTCCTCGGGTGTGCGCTGCCACTCGACCCACTCGGGCGGGTTCAGCCACGCCTGGCGCAGGGCATCGAGGCGGTGCGCGGCGCGGGCAATGGCTTCGGCGTGGGCGCGCGCGGCTGGCGGCAGACCGGCGGGGATGCGCGCGCCGCCTTCCAGCGCCTCGGTGCGCTGGTGCGCGGTGTCGGCGGGGACGAGGCCGGGCGGAAACGGGAAGGTCTCGAACGTGGTGGTGGGGGTGTAGCGGGGATCGTTGCCGACCCCAAGCCAGGTGCAAAGCCGCAGCGACCACAGCTCATGAAAGCGGCTGTGCAGGATGCCAAAGGCGGTGTCGTCGGCGCGGGCGATGGCGACCAGTTGGCAATCTGGCAAAACCGACGAATGCTGGAAAGCGAACAGCCGATGCTTGGCCACGCGCGGCGTGACGATGTAGCGGTTCAGTTCGCGCAGGGCTTGGCGCATCTCAGGGCGTGGCCTTGTATGAAGCCACCATTTGGATGCAATGGCTTCCCGTTTCCCACGGCGGGCTGCTTGAACAGAGTTTGAGAGGTATGCAAACGGCAGTTCATAAAGCGCCGCCTCGCCTTCCGTCGTCTCGGTTCCGAAGTCGATGATCCACGTGTCCGATGGCCTGCGGGTGACATCCATCCCATTGGCCCAAGGCTTCACCACATCGCTGTTGGGCCGGCCATGCGGGTTGGGCTGCGCCAGCCACTGACGCGCCAAGTCGCCGGGAATGTCGAAGTCGCCAGACTTTTGCGTGCCGATGAAGGCCGTCCCTTGGTTCTCCGCCAGCCTCGCCGCCCGCGTCAAATCCAGCTCCGCCTCTACCCCTTGCGCTGCGGTGAGGTCGGCGTGAATCGCCGCCACCTCGCGCCCGTCGAGCCGCGCCGGCCCCTCGTGGCGGCCAAAGCACACCAGCGAGACGCGCACCGCCGCGCCGTCGTTGAACCAGGGCTGGTCGCTCCAGGCGTCGAAAATGGGCACGGCCTGCGCGATGCGGTCGAGCACCTGTCGGTTGGCGCCGCCGCGGATGGAGTTGGTCGCCACCAGCCCCGCCGCTCGCGCCCTGCCCGCTTGGATCTGCGCGCGCGCCTTCTCGAACCAGTAGGTCACCAAGTCCGCCCCGCCTGGCACACGGCCTGCGTAGGTTTTGCGCAGGGTGTCGGTGTAGGCGTCGCCGAGCTCGGCGCGCATTTTTTTGTCGCCCAGAAACGGCGGGTTGCCGACGATCACATCGACCTGCGGCCAGTCGGCCTCGCTGCCGTCGGGGTTGAGCAGCGCGTCGCGGCATTCGATGTGGTCCAGGGGAGAGAGGATGGGGTCGCGGCGGATGGCGTAGCCGTGCTTGAGCATCCACTGGATTTCGCCGATCCACACGGTCACGCGCGCAAGCTCCGCCGCGTAGGGGTTGAGTTCGATGCCCAGCACGTTGGCGGGGCTGGCCTCGATGCCGAGCTGGCGCTGCAGGCCCAGCGCTTCGGCGTCGAGGTTGGCGCGGTGCTCCAGGTCTTTGAGCGCGCGCAGCGCCAGATACAAAAAATTGCCCGAGCCGCAGGCCGGGTCGAGCGCGCGGAAGTTTTTCAGCCGCTCGAGATACCCCAGGAGCGCCGCTTGCGCGGCCTTGCGGGCGGTTTGCGAGCCTTTGCCGCAGGCGTGGTAGCGGGCCATCTCCTGCGCGATGGTGGCCTTGGTCGCCTCCCACTCGGCGGCCAGCGGGCGGACGATGACGGGGTCGATAAGCCGGGCGATGGTTTCGGGATCGGTGTAGTGCGCGCCAAGCTGGCTGCGCTTGGCCGGGTCCAGCCCGCGCTCGAACAGGGTGCCAAAGATGGAGGGCTCGATCTGCGACCAGTCCATGCGCGCGGCTTGGCGCAGGATGGCGGCATCGTCGGCATCCAGCGGCGGCGGCGCGAGGGTCTCAAACAGCCCGCCGTTGAACCAGGCGATGTCTTCCATCGCGAAGTCGCCGCCGGCGCGCATGGCGGCAAAGAGCTCGGCCAGGCGCGGCGAGAGCTTCTCTGGCGCGGCGGCGCTTTTGTCCAGGATGCGCTCGAACAGCCGCGCCGGCAGCAGCCCGGCGTCTTCGGCGAACAGGCAAAAGAGGGACTGGATCAGGAAATGCGCCACGGCCTGCGGGTCGTGCCCGCGAGCGGTCAGGCGCTGGGCGAGATCGGCAAAGCGCGCGGCGGCCTCGGCGGTGACGTCTTGCGTGGTGCGGCTGGGACGGAAGCGCTCGGGTGCCTCCCACGCCCAGCGCAGGCGCTGGCGGACTTGGGCGTCGCGCAGGTCTTGCAGCTCGAAGACGTGGCATTCGCTGGGCGTGCCGGTGAAATGGGTGTGGATTTCGATGCGCTGGCGGTCGCTGACGATGAGCAGCGGCGGGTTGTCCAGCGCCAGCGCGTAGGTCATGAGCTGGCGCAGCGCGGCGGCCAGGTCGCGCCCCGGGGCCTTGTATTCCCAGGCGAAGCAGCCGCGCTTCCACACGTCGGCCCAGCCGTTTTCGCCGCCGGCTTTTTTCAGGCCGCGCTCGAAGCAGTAGGCCTCGGGGTCGGCGGGTTCTGGCACATCCAAGAGCCGGCACAGGTCGATGAAATGCGCCTGCGCGCCGGCGCGCTCGGACAGGCCGTCGGCCGCGCCGCCGGCGGCCCATTTGGCGATGAAGGCTTGCGGGGTCATCAGGCAAGGGTAGCACCGGGCGTCAGCCCAGGCAGCGAAAAAGCACCAGCGCTGCGACCTCGCGCCAGTTGGGCCGGCCAGGTTCGGGAGGCCCGGCCGTCAGCGTGGCGCTAAATGCGCACGTATCCAGGCTGCGAATTCGTCTTCGCCCATCTCGCCGGCGGCGACGGCGAGCATGGTGAGCACGCAGGCGGCGTCGTCGGCGGTGAGTTCAAGGCCGTTGAGTGCGAGAAACAGTTCGGTGGCGACGAACGCCGTGCGTTTGTTGCCGTCGACGAAGGGATGGTCGCGCGCCAGCCCCCAGCCGTAGGCGGCGGCCAGCGCGGCGGCGTCAGGCTGGCCGTAGGCGGCGAGGTTCTGCGGTCGCGCCAGCGCGGATTCGAACGCCCCCGCGTCTCGCGTGTCGGAAGCGCCGCCGTGCTCGGCCAGTTGCTCCTCGTGCACGGCGTTCAGCACGGCGGGGTCGAGCCAGACCCATTGGCTCATTTGGCCAGCTCACGCAGCACGTTGCGCCGCTTTTTCATCAACTGGCGCGCCGCCTGCATCTGTGCCTCGAATTCGGCGCTGTAGGGCGAGAGCACCAGCGCCCCATTCGCCGCCTCGGTGACGAACAGGGTGTCGCCCTTTTCCAGCTTGAGGCGGGCGAGCAGTTCCTTGGGCAGGATGACCCCGACCGAATTGCCGATCTGGGTGAGTTTGAGCACGGACATGTGTGCTCCCTTCGCCTGGACGATGAAGTTATAACGGGCGTTATATTAGACGCCCGACCCCATGCGGGTAAATCCCCCGCACCTGCTGCACAGCATGAACGAACGCCAGCGGGGCGCACGAGATCTTGGGCAGGCGCTGGTCCAGCGCGCCACCGTCATCCTGAACAGGGACATGCGCAGCGAAGACGCTTTCGCCGCGCACGGCAGCCCGCCCCGCGTCTGGCCGCGTTGCTGCCACAAAGCAAGATGTTGGCCGGGAGGCGGCGGTGCGTGGACCTGGCCGTCACCGTGGCAGGCCGTGGTCGCGCACTGCAGGCGAAAAAAAAGTCCGCAACATTGCGGACTTGGATGTGCAACGCCTTGATTTGCCAAGCGACTTGGCAGGCAGTTGCGCGTGTTGGTTGGCGCGCCCGGCAGGATTCGAACCCACGACCCCTTGGTTCGTAGCCAAGTACTCTAATCCAACTGAGCTACGGGCGCTTGGAAAAATTCAATTATAAGCAGACTTTTGCGACTTGGTAAAGGCCATTGGCGCCGCGTTGCGGCGTGGCAGGCGGCACAGGGCTCGCCGGTCACGGCTGCCCGGCCCTGGCGGGGACTCTGCAGTGCATCGCGGCAAGCGGCTTGGACCGCCTGTGCTGCAGGCACAATGCCGCCCATGTCGCTGGTTCGTGTGTTCTCGTTCAGTCTGCTGCTGCTGGCCGCCAGCCGCCTGCTGGGTCTGGTGCGCGATATGGTGGTGGCCTCGCAATTCGGCCTGAGCGGGCATGCCGACGCTGCGCTGGTGGTGTTGTCGTTTCCCGATCTGGCGGTGAGCCTACTCTGGGGGGCGGCGGTTCCCGCGGTGATGGTGCCGCGCATGGCCGGCAGCAGCCCGGCGCACATTGCCAGCGAAGGGGCGCGCTGGTCGCGGCTGGCCGCGGTGGCCTTCCTTCTCGCCGGCGTGGCGGTGTGGTGGCAGCGTGATTGGCTGGTGCACATGCTGGCGCCGGGGCTGCACGGTGTGGATGCCTGGCTCGCGGCGCAGTCGCTGGGCTGGTCGGCGCTGGTGGCACTGCCCGCCGGCGCGGTGGCGATGGTGGGCGGCGCGATGCTGCAGGCGCAAAGCCGGCTGCAGTGGCAGTACGCCGGGCAGGTGGTGTTCAATCTGTGTCTCATCGGCGGCCTGGTCGTGGCGGCGCAGACGCAGCGCTTCGACTGGGTGACGCTGGCCGTGGCCGTTGCCGCGCTGGCGCGGCTGGGGCTGATGCAGCGCGTCAGCCGTGCGCGGCTGCCACGGCCGGCGGCGGCCTCCGGTGCGTTTCCCGACGCCGAGAGTCTGCGCGCGCTACTGCTGGCGCTGGCGGCTTCCGGGCTGACCGTGCTCTACACCCTGGCGGCGCGCGCGATCATGTCCGATTCGGGTGCGGGGCAGCTCGGCGTGTTCCAGTACGCGCAACGCATGGCCGAACTGCCGTTGCACACGGTGTTTGCCGTGGCCTCGGCGCTGGCGCTGGCACGGCTGAGCGCAGCCGAGCGCCGCGGCGACGGTGTGCAGGCGCAGGCCGAAACCCGCCAGTGGCTGCGCGCCATGCTCTGGCTGTCGGCGTTGATCGCGCTGGCCGGGATGGTGGCGGCGCCGGGCATCGTGCGGCTGCTGTTCGGCTGGGGGCGGATGACGCCGCAGGCGCAGACGCTGGTGGCCGAGGCGATGCGCTGGATGTTGTGCCTGCTGCCGCTGCAGGCCGCGCAACTGGTCCTGGCCACGCGGCTGAACAGCCACCGGCGCATCGCCGATCAGGTGCTGGGCTACGGCGCCGGTCTGCTGGCGCTGGCCGCCGCCGGGGCGCTGCTGCCGCGGGGGGACTGGCGCGGTCTGGCGGCGTATGCCGCGGCGTGGCTGGCTGCCGTGGCCGTGCTGTGGTGGCGACTGGCGCGGCACCAGGCCGACGCCCAGCGGGGCAACGCCGCAGTGTTGCTCGCCGTGCTGATGGGGCTGGCGGCTGCCGCCGCCGGCCTGCAGGCGCTGGCGCTGGCGTGGCCGCTGGCGCTGCTGCTGGCCGCAGGGCTGTTCGCCGCCGGGCTTTGGGGCCTGCTGCGCTTCGATCCGCTGGGGCGGCTGGTGCGTGACCGGTACACTTCCCGGCTGCGGCGTGCCGCCTGATTTTTCCGTGCGATGGACTTCATTCAAATCACCAACGACCCCGATTTCGCCGCCTTCGCCGTGCGCTGCGGCGTGGCCCGGCTGATGGTCGACCTGGAGCACAACGGCAAACAGCAGCGGCAAGGCGGGCTGGGCACGTTCATTTCCGACCACCAGCCGCAGGACGTGGCCCGGGTGCACCGCGCCGCACCGCACGCCGCGCTGATCGTGCGCATCAATCCGCTGCACGCCGGCAGCGCGGCGGAAATCGACCAGGCCGTCGCCGATGGTGCCAGCCATGTGATGCTGCCGATGTTCCGCGCGCCGCAGGAAGTGGCGCAGTTCACCGCGCTGGCCTCAGGCCGCGTGCGCACCATTGCGCTGCTGGAAACGCGCGACGCGCTGCACAGCCTGGCGCAGTGGGCCGGGCAGGACGGGCTGAACGAAATCTACGTCGGCCTCAACGATCTGCACCGTGAACTGGGCATGCGGTTCATGTTCGAGCCGCTGGCTGCGGGGGTGGTCGATACGGTGGCCGCCACCGCCCGGCAGCACGGCAGGCGTTTTGGCTTCGGCGGCATCGCCCGGCTGGACGAAGGTCTGCTGCCCGGGCGGGTGGTGCTGGGCGAGCATTTGCGCCTGGGTTCGAGCAGCGTGATTTTGTCGCGCACCTTCAACCGCGAGCGCATCGAGGCGCCGGAATCGGACTGGCGCGGCATTTACGCCACGGAAATCGCCCGGCTGCAGCACGCCGCGCAGGTGCTGGCGCAGCGCGATGCCGCCGAAGTCGAAAGCGACCGCCTGCTCGCCATCGACCTCATCACCCGCGTGGCGCAGACCTTGTCGGCCGCATCGCCGGCGTGACCGGGCCGTGATCAAACGCGCGTTCGACGTGGTCGTCGCCCTGCTGGCGCTGGCGCTGCTGTGGCCGTTGATGCTCGCCGCCGCGCTGGCGGTGTGGCTCGACTCGGGTCGCCCGGTGCTGTTCACCCAGCAGCGCGTCGGCCTCGGCGGGCGCACGTTTGCGCTGTACAAATTCCGCAGCATGGTGGTCGACGCCGCCGCGCGCGGCGCCGGCGCGGCGTCTGCAGGCCAGCCTGCCGCGTGGTACAGCACGGCGCGCGACGATCCGCGCATCACCCGCGTCGGCCGCCTGCTGCGGCGCAGCAGCATCGACGAGCTGCCGCAGCTCATCAACGTGCTGCGCGGCGACATGAGCCTGGTCGGCCCACGGCCGGACGTGCCGGCGCAACGCGGCAATTACACCGCGCAGCAGTGGGCGCTGCGCCACAGCGTGCGCCCGGGGCTGACCGGCCTGGCGCAGGCGCTGTACCGCTCGCGCGCCACCCCGGAGCAGCGGCTGCAGGCCGATCTGGAGTATGCGCGCCACCACGGCCTGCTCACCGATTTGCGCATCCTCGCCCTGACCGTGGTGCAACTGCTGCGGCGCAGCGCGAACTAACCCGCCGCGCCGGCAGGCGCGACAATGGAGCCATGTGCGGAATCTACGGTTTTTTCGATCGACACGGCGCCGGCCTCGACGACGCCGCGCTGGCGGCCATGGACGCCAGCCTGGTGCACCGCGGCCCGGACGACAGCGGGGTGTTCCGGCGTCCGGGGGTGGCCCTGGGCAACCGGCGGCTGGCGATCATCGACATCGACGGTGGCCACCAGCCCTTCGTCAGCGACGACGGGCGCATCGCTCTGGTGCAGAACGGCGAAATTTTCAACCACGTCGAACTGCGCAACGAACTGCAGCGTCAGGGCGTGCGCTTTCACAGCGACCACAGCGACACCGAGGTGCTGCTGCGGCTGTACGAGCGCGACGGGCTGGACTTCGTCCACCGCCTCAACGGCATGTTCGCCATCGCCATCTACGACGCGCGCCACGCCCCGGGCGGCACGGCGCAGCCCACGCTGCACCTGGTGCGCGACCGCGTCGGCGTCAAACCCCTGTACGTCTGTGACGACGGCCAGCGCCTGCTGTTCGCATCGGAAATCAAGGCGCTGCTGGCTGCGCGCACTTCGCCGCCCGAGTTGCACCTGCCCGCGCTGCAGCACTACCTGGCGTACAACTATGTGCCGCCGCCGTTCACGCTGTTTGCCGGCATCCGCCACGTCATGCCCGGCACCATGCTCAGTCTCGACGCCGGGCAGCAGCACGAGCGGCGCTGGTGGAACCTGGCGGCGCAGCAGCCGGCGCTGCAGGGCTTTGGCCAGTGGCAGGAGGAATTGCTCGCCGTGCTCGACGATGCGGTGCGGCTGCGGCTGCGCGCCGACGTGCCGTGCGGCGCGTTTCTCTCCGGCGGCGTGGATTCGAGCACCGTGGTCGCGCTCATGGCGCGGCACCTGCACGCTCCGGCGCGCACCTTCTGCATCGGCTTTTCCGACCCGCGATTCGATGAATCGCCCTACGCCCGCGACGCCGCGCAGCGCTTTGGCGCCCTGCACCGCGAGCGCCTCGTCGCCCCGGACCTGCTCGACGACTGGGACACGGCGCTGTGGCACTGCGACCAGCCGCACGGCGACGCCTCGTTCCTGCCCACGCTGGAAGTGGCGCGGCTGGCCGCCGCCGAGGTCAAAGTCGTGCTCACCGGCGACGGCGGCGACGAGCTGTTCGCCGGCTACGACAAATACGCCAGCTTCATGGCCGACCCGGCGCTGCGCGCCCTGCCCGACGCCGACTTCGCCCGCCACTACATCGAGCACACCGGGCTGTTCGGCGAACAGGCGCGCGCCGCGCTGTTTCAACCCTGGCTGGCGCAACGCCTGGCCGGAGTGGACAGCGTGCGCGACGTCGCCGCGCCCTGGCTGCAGCAGGCGGCGCATTTCGACCGCGTCAACCAGATGCTGTTTCTCGACACCATGCTGCTGCTGCCGGGCAACAACCTGGTCAAGCCCGACCGCATGGGCATGGCCGTCTCGCTCGAAGCCCGCACCCCGCTGCTCGACTGGCGCGTGGTCGAACTCGCGTTCCGCACCACCGGGGACACCAAGCTGCGCGACGGCGACAAAAAACACTGGTTCAAGCGCGCCGTCGAACCGCTGATCGGCGCCGATCTGGCGTACCGCAAAAAACAGATGTTCACCGTGCCCATCGGCGAATGGTTCCGCGGCCCGCGCCGCCAATGGCTGCACGACCTGCTGTTCGCCCCCGACGCCCTGGGCGCCCGGCTGTTTCAGCCCGACACCGTGCGTCAGCTGTTCGACGCCCACGTCGCCGGCAGCGCCAACCACACCCGCGAGCTGCGCGCGCTGGCCGCGCTCGAACTCTGGGCGCGGCGGTTTCGCCCCGTCCTTGCCGCGTGATGCAGCCGACGCCCACGCCGCACATTCTCGCCGTGGCCTACGGCGGCGGCCACATCGCCATGCTGCTGCCCGTGCTGCGCGCGTTGCGTGCGCAGCAGCCGGCGGTGCGCATCACCCTGCTGGCGCTGACCACTGCGCGCCGTGCCGCGGCCGACGCCGGCGAAACGCCGCTGGGCTACGCCGACCTGCTGAATCTTCTCGACGCCGCCGAACGGCAGCACGCCCTCGGCCTGGGCCGCGCGCTGCTGCCCGGCAACACCCATCCCGGGGTCAGCGAAGCCGAAACCGTGGCCTATCTCGGCGTCAACGCCTGGGATTTGCAGCAGCAGCTCGGGGGCGACGCCGCCGCCGCGCTGCTCGCCGACAAAGGGCGGCAGGGCTTTTACCCGCTGCACTTTTTCCGCCGCGTGCTCGACCGGCTGCGTCCCGATCTGGTGCTGGCGACCAACTCGCCGCGCAGCGAGCAGGCCGCGCTCGACGCCGCCGCCGAGGCCGGCATCCCCACGCTGGCGCTACTCGACCTGTTTGCCCTGCCGGGCGATGCCTTTGCCGCGCGCCGGCGTCACCCCAGCCGGGTGTGCGTGCTGTCGGACGCGGTGCGCGACAACCTGATCCGCGCCGGCTGGCCGGCGGCAGCCATCGCCGTCACCGGCAACCCGGCGTTCGACGCGCTGCACAGCGCCGACGTCGCCGCTGCCGGACGGCGGCTGCGCGCCGCGCTGGCCGCGCCGCCGCAGCATCTGCTACTGCTGGCGCTGCAACCCGAACCCCGCGAACACCCGGCGTCCCCCGGCGTGCACGGCGACCCGGCGCTGCCGCAACGCATCCTGCAGCACACCATCGCCTGCGTGCAGCGCCATGCCGACTGGCGGCTGCTGGTGCGGCCCCATCCGTCCCAGCCCATGCCCGCGCTGCCGGCCTCGACCCAGGTCATCGCCGCGCCATCCACCGAACCGCTGCACCCGCTGCTGCACGCCGTGGACGTGGTGATCACTGGCACGTCCACCGTCGGACTCGAAGCGCATCTGGCCGGCGCGCGGGTGCTGCAGCTGCTCGATTCCATCGCGGCTGCCGCCATGCCGTACCGCGCGCTGGGCGTGGCCGACGCCGCCTGCCACCTGTCCGCGCTGGAGCCGACGCTGACGGGGCTGCTGGCGCAGCCGCGGCGGGATGCCGCAGCGGCGCCGGCGGGCGACGCGGCGCAGCGGGTCGCGGCGCAGGCGCTCGCCCTGCTCGCCGCGCAAGCGGAGGACACCACACCATGACCACCATCGCCACCATCTGCGCGCGCGGCGGCAGCAAAGGGCTGCCGCGCAAAAACCTGCTGCCGTTTCTCGGCACGCCGCTGATTGCGCACAGCATCGCCTTTGCCCGCGCGCACCCGGCGATCGACGGCGGCGTGTTCGTCTCCACCGACGACCCCGACATCGCCCGCGTGGCGCGCGACGCCGGCGCGCAGGTGCCTTACCTGCGCCCGGCGGAACTGGCAGCCGACGACAGCCCGAAACTACCGGTGATCGAACACCTCGTCGCCCACCTCGAAGCCCAGGGCCGGGTGATCGACTGCATCGTCGATCTGCAGCCCACTTCGCCGCTGCGCACCGCCGCCGACCTCGACGGCTGCCTGCAGCGCTGGGCCGCAGCCGACGCGCCCGGGCTGGTGCTCACCGTGTTCGACAGCGGCTTCAACCCGTATTTCAACCTGGTCGAACCTGCGGCCGACGGCAGCGTCTGCCTCAGCAAGGGCGGCGGCCTCAGCCGCCGGCAGAGCGCGCCACCCGTCTGGGCGCTCAACGGCTCGATCTACGTCTGGCGACGCCAGGCGCTGGCGCATGCCGCGCAACACGGGTTGTGGAGCGTGCGTGTGGCCGCGCACCCCATGCCGGCGTCGCGCTCGGTGGACATCGACACCGCAGACGATTTCGCCCTGGCGCAGTGGTGGGCTGCGCGCCAACCCACAGAAGGACAGACCGCCTGATGACCGACGATCGCATCACCCTCATCGCCGAAGCCGGGGTGAACCACAACGGCAGCCTGGACATGGCGCTGCGCCTGGTCGACGCCGCGCACGCCGCCGGCGCCGACGCGGTGAAGTTCCAGACCTTCCGCGCCGAAGACCTGGCGTTGCCCGGAGCCGCCACTGCGGCGTACCAGCAGGGCGCCACCGGCGAGACGGACCAGTTCGCCATGCTGCGCCGGCTCGAACTCGACGCCGCGCAGCACCAGCGCATCGCGGCGCACTGCGCGCAGCGCGGCATCGAATTTCTCTCCACGCCGTTTTCCGAAGAGGCCGTCGATCTGCTCGTCGGTCTGGGGGTGAAGCGGCTCAAGCTGTCCTCGGGCGAGCTGGTCAACCGTCCGCTGCTGGAAAAAGCCACCGCCACCGGCCTGCCGCTGCTGCTGTCCACCGGCATGGCCACGCTCGACGAAGTGCAGCAGGCCGTCGGCTGGGTGCGCGCGGCCTGGGCGCAGCGCGGCGTGCCGCCGCAACGGCAGGCGTTGACCCTGCTGCATTGCACCTCGGCCTACCCTGCCCCCGATGCCGCGCTGAACCTGCGCGCCATCGTCACGCTGCAGCACGCCACCGGCCTGCCTGTGGGGTATTCCGACCACAGCCTGGGCAACGTCGCCGCGCTCGCCGCGGCGGCGCTGGGCGCACGGGTGATCGAAAAACACCTCACCCTGGACCGCACCCTACCCGGCCCCGACCACCGGGCGTCGAGCGAGCCGGCGGAATTCGCCGCGCTGGCGCGCGACCTGCGCCGGCTGCAGGACATGCTGGGCGACGGCGTCAAGGCGCCGCGCACCAACGAACTGGACGTGCGCACCGTCGCCCGCCGCAGCGTGGTGCTGGCGCACGACCTGCCCGCCGGCACCGTGCTGCGGCGCGAACACCTGCTGCTGCGCCGGCCGCAAAACGGCATCGCCGCCGCCGACCTCGACGCCGTCGTCGGTCGCACCCTGCGCGCCGACACCGCGGCGCTGCGTGCGCTGCAATGGGACGATCTGCGCTGAGCACCGCCTCGCTGCCATGCCCCGCCGCCTGCTCTACCTCTCCGGCACCCGCGCCGATTTCGGCCTGATGCGCCACACCCTGTGCCTGGCCGCGGCGCATCCCGTGCTGGACGTCGCCGTGGCCGTCACCGGCATGCACCTGCTCGACGCCTTCGGCCACACCGTGCGCGAGATCGAAGCCAGCGGGCTGCGCATCGCCGCGCGCATCGCCAGCGACGTCGGCGCGCGAGACGGCGCGGGCATGGCGCGCGCCATCAGCCAGACGCTGTCCGCTCTGGTGCCGGTGCTGCAAGCCGAACGGCCCGACGCCCTGCTGCTGCTGGGCGACCGCGGGGAAATGCTCGCCGGCGCGATCGCCGCGCTGCACCTGGGCGTGCCCAGCATCCATCTGCACGGCGGCGAACGCTCGGGCACGGTCGACGAGCCGGTGCGCCACGCCATCAGCAAGCTGGCGGCGCTGCATTTTTGCGCCACCGAACAGTCGCGCGAACGGCTGATCGCGCTGGGCGAGCAGCCGCAGCGCGTGTTCGTCACCGGCGCGCCGGGGCTGGACGACGTGCAGCAGGCGCTGCAGGTGCCGCGCGACGCCGCGCTGCGCGCGCTGCACGCCGGCGCAACGCCAGCCGTCGGCGACGCCCTGCGCCCGCCGCGCCCCTACGCCCTGGTGGTGTTCCACCCCGTGGTGCAAGAAGCCGGCGACGCCGCAGCGCAGACGCAGGCGCTGATCGATGCGCTGCGTGACGCCGGCGCCGGCAGCCGCCTGGACGTGTTCTGGCTCGCGCCCAACGCCGATGCCGGCTCGGCGGCGATCGAAGCCGTTTTGCAGGCGCAGACCTGGCCTGGGTTCTACCGCATCACCCACCTGCCGCGCCCGGCGTATCTGGCCGCGCTGCGCCACGCCGCGGTGCTGGCGGGCAATTCGTCTTCTGGCATCATCGAGGCGGCAAGCTACGGCACCCCGGTGGTCAACGTTGGCAGCCGGCAGCATCTGCGCGAGCGCAACGCCAACACCCTCGACGTCGCGCCGCAGGCCGGCGCCATCGCCGCCGCGCTGCGGCAGGCGCTCGCGCATGGGCCGTGGCCGCCGCACAATGTATATGGCGACGGCCACAGCGCCGCCCGCATCGTCGATCTGCTGGCCACGCTGCCGCTGCCGGCCAGCCTGCTGCACAAAGTCAACCGATACTGATCCCCGCATGCCCGGCCATTCTCCTGCTTCCGTACTCATCGTGTTCGGCGCCGGCGGTCACGGCCGCGTCGCCGCCGACGCCGCGCTGGCCAGCGGGGCGTTTACCCGCGTCGTCGCCAGCGACCGCGACCCGGCCACCTGGGGCGGCGAACTGCTGCCCGGCGTGCCGGTGCTGTCGCTGCAGGCTGTGGCGGAATTGCCGGCGCCGCTGGCCGTGCACGTGGCCATCGGCAACAACGCGCTGCGCCGCAGCGAGGCCGACCGCCTGCTGGCGCAGTGGCCCGGGGCGCAACTGGCGAGCATCATCCACCCGCACGCCAGTGTGGCCGCCACGGCGCGCATCGGCGCGGGCTGCCTGGTCACCGCGCAAAGCGTGGTCGCGCCGCTGGCCGAGCTCGGCGCCGGGGTCATCGTCAACCACGGCGCGGTGGTCGATCACGACTGCCGCGTCGGCGCCTGGGCGCACATCGCGCCGGGAGCGCGTCTGGGCGGTGCGGTACGCGTCGGCGACGCCGCGCTCGTCGGCGCCGGCAGCACGGTGCTGCGCAACCTGCGCGTGGGCGCGCACGCCACGCTGGGCGCCGGCGCCGTGCTGCTGGCCGACCTGCCCGACGGCGCCGCCTGGGCCGGGGTTCCCGCCCGCCCGCTGCAAGGAGCAAGTGCATGAATTCAGCGACTTTCGACGCGCTGTGCGTCGCCCCCACGACCACGCTGCACGCGGCGCTGGCCCGGCTGGACGCGACGGCGCAGGGCATTTTGCTCGTCACCGACGCCGACGGCGTGCTGCTGCGCACCGTGACCGACGGCGACCTGCGCCGCGCCACGCTCGCCGGCCTGCCGGGCGATGCGCCGCTGTCGGCGCTGCCGGCGCACGCGCCGCACACCGTCGGGCTGCACGCCAGCCAGCGTGACGTCGTTGCGCTGATGGACGCGCAGCGCATCGACCACGTCCCGGTGGTCGATGCCGCCGGGCGCGCCGTCGATCTCGTCACCCGCCGCGAACTCACGCAGCGCGTCTGGCTGTCGTCGCCGCATCTGGGCGAGGACGAAGCCGCGCTGGTGCAGGAGGCGTTCAGCAGCAACTGGATCGCCCCGCTCGGGCCGCACGTCGATGCCTTCGAACGCGAAGTCGCCGCGCTGGTGGGCGTGCCGCACGCCGCGGCGACCAGCTCGGGCACGGCGGCACTGCACCTCGGGCTGCGGCTGCTGGGCGTCGGCCCGGGTGACGTGGTGCTGTGCTCCAGCCTGACGTTCGTCGCCAGCGCCAATCCGATCAAACAACTCGGCGCCACCCCGGTGTTCGTCGATTCCGAGCCGCAGGGCTGGAACCTGTCGCCGCAGGCGCTCAAGCGCGCGCTGCACACCCTGCGCGGCGAGGGCATCACACCGAAGGCCGCGGTAGTAGTGAACCTGTACGGCCAGAGCGCCGAGATGGACGCCATCGTCCCGCTGCTCGACGAGTTCGGTGTGCCCATGCTCGAAGACGCCGCCGAGTCGCTCGGCGCGTTCTACCACGGGCGGCCCAGCGGCAGCTTCGGCCGGCTGGCGGTGTTTTCGTTCAACGGCAACAAAATCATCACCACGTCGGGCGGCGGCATGCTCGTCGGCCGCGACGCCGACCTCATCGCCCACGCGCGCAAGCTGTCCACCCAGGCGCGCGAGCCGGCGCGGCACTACGAGCACATCGAGGACGGTTACAACTATCGGCTGTCGAACGTGCTGGCGGGAATCGGCCGCGGCCAGCTGCGCGTGCTGCAGCAGCGGGTGCAGGCGCGGCGGGAGGTGTTTGCGCACTACCGCGAGGCGCTGGCCGGCGTTGCCGGCCTGCGCTGGATGGCCGAGCCTGCGGGCCACCAGTCCACGCGCTGGCTGTCGGCCTTCGTGCTCGAAGGCGACGACGCGCAGCAGCGGCGCGACGCGCTGCTCGATTTCCTCGAACGCCACAACGTCGAGGCCCGCCCGGTGTGGAAGCCGATGCACCTGCAGCCGCTGTACGCCGGCAGCCGCTATTTCCCGCACGCTGCGGGGCAGGACGTCAGCCGCGCGCTGTTCGAGGGCGGCATCTGCCTGCCGTCGGGGTCGAATCTGGGCGTGGCGCAGCGTCAACGGGTGTGCGAGCTGGTCGTCCGCGGCTTGGCACTGCCGCTGCGGAGCGCGGCATGACGCTCTGGCCCCGCGCGGCGTGGCGCAACGCCGCCAGACCGGCTGCGGCGGACTTCGCCGTCGTCGCCGTGGCCTGGCTGCTGGCGTTCGCCTTCCGTTTCAGCCTGCTGCGCAACAACCCGCCGCTGAACCTCGGGCAGATTCTGTGGATCAGCACCCCGCTGGCCGCTGCGGTCTGGGTGGCGGCGCTGGCGGCGATGGGGGCGTACCGCACGCCGTGGCGGCACACCAGCGTGCCGGAGTTCAAGCGCCTGGTGGCGGCGATGCTGGTGGCCGCGCTGGCGCTGGCGGCGGTGCTGCTGCTGTTGCGGCTGCCCAATTTCCCCCGTTCCATCGTCTTGCTGCACCCCTTGTTTGCCGCCGCGCTGTTGCTGGGTCTGCGGCTGGGCGCACGCATCCTGGCCGAAGGCCGGGTCACGCGCCGCAGCGGTCAGGGCAAACCGTTGCTGGTGCTGGGCCGGCTCGACGACGCCGCGCGCGCGCTGCAGACGCTGCGCGGCAGCACGCTGTGGCAGGTGGTGGCGCTGGTCAGCCCGCTTGCCGCCGAGGTCGGACGCAGCGTGCAGGGGGTGCGCGTGGTCGCCAGCATCGACGACCTGCCGGCGGTGGCGCGGCAGTTCGGCGCGGCGCACGCGCTGATCGCCAGCGCTTCGGGCAGCGCCGAGCGGCGCGAGCTGCTGCTGCGCGCCAGCGACGCGCGGCTGGCCCTGCTCACCCTGCCGCGCGCCGACGACTGGCTGCAGACCGGCGCGGCGGGCACGGCGCCCCGACAGATGGAGCTGGCCGACCTGCTCGGCCGCGAAGCGGTGCAGCTCGACGTGCGCGCGCTGTCGGAACTGCTCGCCGGGCAGGTGGCGCTGGTCACGGGCGCGGGCGGCAGCATCGGCTCCGAACTGTGCCGGCAGATCGCACGCTTCGGCGTGCGCCAGCTGGTGTGCATCGACGCCTCGGAAATCGCGGTCTACGCGCTGGAGCAGGAATTCAAGTCGCGCTTTCCCGAACTCGACGTGCGCTACTACACCGCCAATGTGCGTGAGGCGCAGCGCCTGCTCGACCTGTTCGCGCGGCATCGCCCGGCGGTGGTGTTCCACGCCGCGGCATACAAGCACGTGCCGCTGATGGAGCACGACAACGCCGTCGAGGCGCTGCGCACCAATGTGCTGGGCACGCTCAACGCCGCACGCGCCGCCAGCGCCTGCGGCGCGCACCGCTTCGTGCTCATTTCCACCGACAAGGCGGTCAACCCGACGAATGTGATGGGCGCGAGCAAGCGCCTGGCCGAACTCGCCCTGCAGGCGCATGCCGCGCAGCACCCCGACACGCATTGCTGCGCGGTGCGTTTTGGCAACGTGCTGGGATCGAGCGGCAGCGTGGTGCCGCGCTTTGCCGCGCAGATCGCCGCCGGCGGCCCGGTGACGGTGACGCACCCGGACATCGTGCGTTACTTCATGACCATCCCCGAGGCCGCGCAGCTCGTGCTGCAGGCCGGGCTGATGGGACAAAGCGGCACCATTTTCGTCCTCGACATGGGCGAGCCGGTGAAAATCGTCGACCTCGCCCGGCTGATGATCCGCCTGTCGAACAAGACCGAGGACGACATTCCCATCCACTTCACCGGCCTGCGTCCGGGCGAAAAGCTGTTCGAGGAACTGCTCGCCGACGACGAAACCACCCTGCCCACCCCGCACCCCAAGCTGCGCGTGGCCCGGCTGGCGCCGCAGGAGCCGCTCGATCTGGTGGCGTTGCAGGCGTGGATTGCCGCCTGCGGCAACGACTCGCCGGCGCAGATCAAGGCCGCGCTGCACGCCCTGGTGCCCGAATACTCTCCGCAACACAGCGCATGACCACCCCACCTTCCGCCTGTTCCCCCATTTTGCTGGCCTCGCAGGTGCACAAGCGTTACACCGAAGGCCCGCAGCCGGTCGATGTGCTGCGCGGCGTCAACCTGCGGCTCGACGGCGGGCAGAGCCTGGCCATCCTCGGTGCGTCCGGGTCAGGCAAGAGCACGCTGATGCACCTGCTGGGCGGGCTGGACCGCGTCGATGGCGGGGTCGTGCAGGTCTGCGGCCGCGACTGGGCGCAGATGTCGCCCAAGGCGCAGGGCGTGTGGCGCAACCTGCACCTGGGGTTCGTCTATCAGTTCCACCATCTGCTCATGGAATTCAGCGCGCTGGACAACGTGGCCATGCCGCTGCGCATCCGCCGCGTCGCCGCCGCGCCGGCGCGCGACGCGGCGGCGCTGATGCTGCAGCGCATGGGGCTGGGGGCGCGGCTGCACCACCGCCCGGCCGAGCTGTCGGGCGGTGAGCGCCAGCGCGTGGCCATCGCCCGCGCGCTGGTGACGCGGCCGCAGCTCGTGCTCGCCGACGAACCTACCGGCAACCTCGACAGCGACGCAGCGCAGACCGCGCTGGACATGCTGCTCGACGTCGCCCTGGCGCAGGGTGACGCGGTGATCATCGTCACCCACGAGGCGGCGGTGGCCGCGCGCTGCCAGCGCCGGCTGCGTCTGGCCGGCGGCGTGCTGCACGAGGTCTGAACCGCGGCCGCCGCCCGCTGCAATCCACTACGATTGCCGGGTTGTCGTTCTCCTGCCCTCGCGTCCGTCCCGTCCATGTCCCGTGCTCCGACCACCGCGTTCGAACTGCGTAGCGGCGCCATCGACGCCGTTCACCTGGTGGTGAAAACGGCGGATTTCGCCAGCCTCACGGCGCAACTGCAGCAGCGCTTCGATGCCGCGCCGGAGTTCTTTTCGGGCGAAGCGGTGGCCATCGACCTGCGCCGCCTGCCGGCTGAGGCCTCGCTGCCGCTGGACGCGCTCGTCGCCCTGCTGCGCCGGCTGAACATGCGGCCGCTGGGCGTCGTGGCGCATGCCGCGCAGGGGTGGGCCGCTGCCGCCGATCTGCCGCGCCTGGACAGCCGCGAGCCGCGCAAGCCCGCCGGCGGCACCGAACCGGCCGCTGCCGCGCAGGAGGCGACCGAGACGCCGCCCGCCCCTGCGACCGAGACGCCGCCCGCCTCTGCCACGCGGCAGCCGCCCGCCGGCGAGGTCGCAATCCCCGCCGCTGCTGCGCAAACCGTGGTCATCGACCGCCCGCTGCGCTCCGGGCAGCGGGTGTATTCGCCCGGCGACCTGGTGGTGCAGGGCGTGGTCAGCCACGGCGCGGAGGTGATGGCCGAAGGCCATGTGCACGTGTACGGCGCGCTGCGCGGCCGGGCGCTGGCCGGGGCGCGCGGCAATACCGCGGCACGGATTTTCTGCACCAGCTTCGAGCCGGAGCTGGTGGCCATCGCCGGCATCTACCGCACCGCCGAGCAGGATTTCCCGCCAGCGGTGCGCGGCGCACCGGCCAGCGTGCGGCTGCAGGGCGAACAACTGTTGATCGAACCGTTGGCACTCAAGTAATTCACGAAACGAAGGACTGGACTCATGGCGAAAATCATTGTGGTGACTTCGGGCAAGGGCGGCGTGGGCAAAACCACGACCAGCGCCAGCTTCGCCTCGGGCCTGGCGCTGCGCGGCCACAAAACGGCGGTGATCGACTTCGACGTCGGGCTGCGCAACCTCGACCTCATCATGGGCTGCGAACGCCGCGTGGTGTACGACCTGATCAACGTCATCCAGGGCGAAGCCAAGCTGACGCAGGCGCTGATCAAGGACAAGCAGTGCGACAACCTGTTCATCCTCCCCGCCTCGCAGACGCGTGACAAGGACGCACTGACGCAGGAGGGCGTCGAGCGCGTGCTCAAGGAGCTCGACGACATGGGTTTCACCTACATCGTCTGCGACTCGCCCGCGGGCATCGAAAGCGGCGCGCTCATGGCGATGCATTTCGCCGACGAAGCGCTGGTGGTGACCAACCCCGAGGTGTCGTCGGTGCGCGACTCCGACCGTATTCTGGGCATTCTGTCGAGCAAGACCAAGCGGGCGATCGAAGGCAGCGAGCCCGTGCGCGAACACCTGCTCATCACCCGCTACAACCCCAAGCGGGTGAGCGAAGGCGAAATGCTCTCGCTCACCGACATCCAGGACATTCTGCGCATCGAGCTCATCGGCGTGATTCCGGAAAGCGAGGCCGTGCTGCAGGCGTCCAACCAGGGCACGCCCGCCATCCATCTCAGCGGCAGCGACGTCGCCGAGGCGTATCAGGACGTGGTGGCGCGGTTCCTTGGCGAGCAGCGGCCGCTGCGCTTCACCGACTACCAGAAACCCGGATTGTTCAAGCGGCTGTTTGGCGGCTGAAAACGGAGGCACGCCATGTCATTCCTCTCGTTTTTTCTCGGCGAAAAGAAAAAAACCGCCGCGGTCGCCAAGGAACGTCTGCAAATCATTCTGGCGCACGAACGCGGCGGCACCGGCGCCCCGGCCGACTGGCTGCCGGCGCTGCAGCGTGAGCTCGTCGGCGTGATTTCCAAATACGTCAAGATCGACAGCGACGACATCCAGGTCAAGCTCGAACGCCAGGACACGCTGGAAGTGCTCGAAGTCAAAATCGAAATTCCGCCGCACGCCAGCTGAAGCCGGCAGCACGCCGGCGGGGCCGATCATGCGGCCCGTCCCTGCGGCGCAGCGCTGCGCGCCACCCGGGCGAACAGCGGCAGCGCCAGCGCCTGTGTGAGCAGGCAGAACGCCACCAGCCAGCCGGCAGACAGCTGGTACAGCGCGCCGATGGCCACGCTGCCGCCGAACCAGGCGACGCCGTAGGCCGCGGTGAACAGGCCATACGCCGACGCCCGCCGTGCCGGATCGACACGCGGGGCCAGCGCCGCCGGAATGATCGACTCGTGCACTCCCATGCCCAGCCCCCACAGCGCCACCCCCAGCCAGGCAGCCCAGTGTGCATGGCCGAGGAAAACCAGCGGGGCGAACAGCGCGCCGGCCACGGTCAGCGGCAGCAGCACGCGGGTGCCGCTGCGGTCGAACCAGCGGCCAAACAGCAGCGAACCGCCGCCGGCCACGGCCATCGCCAGCGCGTAGGCCTGCGCGATCCAGGTGCCGGACACGGCGTCTTGCGCGTGCAAGTGAAAGGCGATGAGCGGATAGTCGGCGTACCCCGCGGCGACCAGGCAGGCCGCGCTCAGGTACAGCCAGAAGGCATGGCCGTAGCCGCGCTGCGGTGGCGTCGCCTGCGGCGGCGCCTGCTCCAGCTCCTGCGGCCGCGGATAGACGCGGCGGGCGCGCAGCACCAGCGCCAGGTTGATCAACGCCGGCACCGCCAGCCAGGCGTAGGCCAGGCGGAAATCGTGCCGCCAGCTCAGCACCGTGGCCACCAGCAGCGGACCGAGCACGGCGCCCGTCTGGTCCAGCGCCTCGTGCAGGCCGAACGCCCAGCCGTAGCCGCCCAGGCTGCGCCCGGCGTGCGACAGCAGCGCATCGCGCGGCGGGTTGCGCAAGCCTTTGCCGATGCGCTCCAGAATGAGCAGCGCCGCCGCCTGCGGCCAGGTGTGCACCAGCGCCAGCGCCGGCACCGACAGCATCTGCACCGTATAGCCGGTGAGGATGATCGGCCAGAAGGCGCGGGTCTGGTCGGCGGCGCGACCGGACAACAGCCGCAGCGCATAGCCGGCGAGTTCGCCAAAACCGGTGACACTGCTGATGGCCAGCGCCGACGCGCCGAGCACACCCAGGTAGGGGCCGAGGATGGAGCGCGAGCCTTCGTAGGTGCAGTCGGCAAACAGGCTGAGCACGCCGATGGTGAGCACGAAGGCCAGCGCCCGGCGCCGCTGCGGTGCCGGCACGGACTGCGCCGGCGGATGGGCCGGCGGCTGCATCAGCGCCGCCCCCCGGCACTCACCGGCGTTGCGGACGCCGTGCAGGCGGCGCCGGCCGGTGCGGCACGGTAGGGTCTGGCTGTGATGGACATGGCGTTCTCCCCGGCAGGCGGCGTCGCACGGCAAACGGCCGTGGATCGCAGACATCATCAGCGCAGGGGCGGTTGGGTGCAGGAGGATGCCATCTCCCGTGCCGCATTACAGCAAATCCACCTGCGACACCGTGTATCGAATTGTGTCGATGCTGCTCGGATCTTTGCGCCCGCCCGGGCTGGCCGGCGCCCCGTCGATCGCGGATGCCGCGCGCTTGGCGCGCACCCGCGCGTCCTCACCCCCCGGGCAAACGGTTCAGCCAGACCACGCCGCAGACGATCAACACCATCCCGGCCAGGGCTGCGGGCTGTGGCCACTCGCCGAGCAGCACCCACGCCAGCACAGAGGCCAGGACCGGGGTGAGGGCCCCGCCGACGGCGGCACGCTGCGCTCCCAGCCGGGTGATGGCCACGCCGTAGCTGAACGTCGAGATCAGGCCGACGCCGACCCCCTGGAGCAGAGCGTGCATCCACAACGCATCCGCTGGCAGCGCGCGCAGCGCATGCAGGCCTTGCAACGCGCCGGAAAACGGCCACCACGCCAGCAACCCCAGCAGCGAGCCGGTGGACAGCAGCGCCGCGGCCTCCAGCGGTGTCAAGCCACTGCGGCGCAACGCCACGGTGTAATTCGCCCACAGCAGGCTGCAGAGCAAAAAGATCAGCTCACCCCGCCATGCCCCCGGCGCACCGTGCCGCAGCGACAGGGCCAGCATCAGCACCACTCCCAGGCTGATGACACCCAGCGCCCGCCACTGCGCCAAGGGCGCGCGCTGGCCGCGAAGGTGCAGCAGCAGCGCGACGGCCAGCGGGATGGTGCCCGGCACCAGGGTGCTGCCGTCGCTCACCGGAGCAAAGCGCAAGCCTTCGCCGGCGATCAGAAAATACGGCAATCCCGCGCCGAGCAGCATGACCAGCAGGCCGCTGGCACCCACCGCAGCGATGCGACGCCGCCTCTGCCAAAGCAGGGGAGCGAACAGCAATCCTGCAGGGCCAAAGCGCAACAGCGCCAGTTCGGCTACCGGCAGATGCGCCTGTGCCCCGGCGCGCAAAGAGACGAAAAACCCAGCCCAGATGCAGACCGTCACGCCCAGGGCGATGACGCCCAGTGACGTGGACGCCCCGGAAACGTGCAGCGCGGGCGCAGGCGAAAGACGGGGGCTGGTGGACATGGCACACAACATGGCGGTCTGCGAGACCTCATTGTCCGCCGGCTGCCGGGGTGAAATCAGGCAGATTTCCACCGGCAAGCGGGTGCTCTTGGCGGATTTCGCCTTTTTCAATGCAAAATCGGGCAAACTTTGCCCCTGCCCTATGCTCGACCCGACCGACCTCAAGCTGCTGCGCCTGCTGCAGACCGATGGCAAGCTCACCATCGCCGAACTGGCTGAGCGCGTTGCGCTATCGCCCTCCCCCTGCGCCCGCCGCGTCAAGCGTCTGGAGCAGGACGGATTCATCCGCGGCTACCGTGCCGAACTGGACCGCAGGCGTCTGGGACTGGGCATGACCGTGTTCGTCAGCGTGCGGCTGCAACACCACCGCGAGGACGCCGCCCGCGCCTTCGAGCGCGAGATCGAAGCGCTGCCGGTGATCGTGGCCTGCCATGTCGTCTCCGGCGCCTTCGACTACCTGCTCGAAGTCGTGGTGCCCGATCTGTCAGGCTACGAACGTTTCGTGCGCAGCCTGCAGACCCTGGCCACGGTGCAGGACATCAACAGCAGCTTTGCCATCCGCACCGTCAAAAGCGGCGGCGTCCTGCCGCTGGATGCCGCTGCCGCGGTCTGAATCCCGCCGCGTGCCCGCACGGCGCGGGCCGCGCGCTGCGGCGCTCAGCCGCAGCTGCCGATGTAGCCGCAGTTCTCGCAGCGGTCGCAGCCATCGACCCGACGCAGGAACGGCCCGCCGCATTCGGGGCAGATGCGCCCGCCGGGCAACAGTTCGGGCGCCGGCGCGATGCTCGATTCCAGGTCGATGCGCAGCGATGCGTTCGCCTGGGGCCGCTGCGCCAGCACCTGCACCGGCAGTTCGCGCCCCTGCTCGTCGAGAAAGCCGCGGCGGCGCAGCAGTTCCTGCAGCGCGTAGGCGATCGCCGCCACCTCGGACTGGTGAAACCGCGGCGCGCGCGCGCCGTCGGCCTTGATGACTTCGCCGCAGCGCACCGGGCCTTTGTCCCACACCACTTCGCGCATGTTCTGCAGGCTTTTGGCCACCGAGCCCCCCGAGCGCGCCACCAGCGACAGCAGCCGCATGTTCGACGCGATCCACTGCTGGCCTTCGTCGCGCTGCCCCGCCGGCATGAAAAACTCGATCGGCCGCTCGATGCGCACCGTCTGCCCGCCGATGCGCCCCTCGACCTCGGCGAACGACACCGACAGGTACACCGTCTTGCTGCCCTCGGCGGTCATGTAGCTGATTTTGCTCGTCACCGCCTGCAGGTCACCCGCCGGCCGGCCCTCGATACGCCGGGTCAGCGGGTCGATGTCCTCGGGCGCCGCAGGCGTGGCCTGCGCCGTGGCCGGTGTAGTGGCCGGTGTGGCCTGCAGCACGGCACCGAGAACGGTGTTCGGCCGGTAGGTCGCCAGCCCCTTGAGCCCGGCCTGCCAGGCCTGCAGGTAGAGGTCCTTGAAATCGGCGTAGGGATAGTCCGCCGGCACATTGACCGTCTTGCTGATGCTGGTGTCGATGAAGGGCTGCACCGCCTGCAGCATGCGCATGTGGTCGAGCGCCGACATTTCCAGCGCGGTGACGAAGGCCGGCGGCAGGTGCTCCATGTCGTGACCCAGGCTGCGGTACAGCCGCCAGGCGTGGTCGGCCACTTCATACTCGCGCGTGGAGTTGTCGGGCATGCGCTTTTTGCGCGTGTACACCCAGGAGAACGGTGGCTCGATGCCGTTGCTGGCGTTGTCGGCGAACGCCAGGCTGATGGTGCCGGTGGGCGCCACCGCCAGCAGGTGCGAATTGCGCACGCCGTGCTCGCGGATGGCCGCGCGCAGCGGTTCGGGCAGGCGTTTGGCAAAGCCGCTGCTGAGGTATTTATCGGCGTCGAACAACGGGAAAGCGCCCTTTTGCCGGGCGAGTTCGACCGACGCGGCGTAGGCGGCGTCGCGCAGCGTCTGCGCCATCTGCGCGGCAAAGCGCCGGGCGTCGTCCGTGTCGTAGCGCAGGCCGAGCATCACGCAGGCGTCGCCCAGGCCGAGAAACCCCAGGCCGATGCGGCGCTTGTTCTGCGCCTCGCGCTGCTGCTCGGGCAACGGCCAATAGGTGACGTCGAGCACGTTGTCGAGCATGCGCACTGCAGTGGGCACGACCGCGGCAAACGCGGTGAAATCGAACCGCGCCTGCGGCGTGAACGGCTCGCGCACGAAGCGCGTGAGGTTGATCGACCCCAGGCAGCAGCAGCCGTAGTCGGGGAGGAATTCCTCGGCGCAGGGGTTGGTGGCCTCGAAGGTTTCGCAGTACCAGAGGTTGTTGTCGGCGTTGGCGGTGTCGAGAAACAGGATGCCCGGCTCGGCGTGGTCGTAGGTGGACTGCATGATCTGATCCCACAGATCGCGCGCGCGCACCGTGCGGTACACCCATAGACCGTCGGCGCGCTGGTGGGCGCCTGCGGCGATCTGCTCGTCGCCCGGCCGCGCCTTGTGCACCAGATCGACGGGCGCATCGGCCTGCACCGCCTGCATGAACGCATCGCTGACGCCGACCGACAGGTTGAAGTTTTTGAACGCCCCGTGGTCTTTGGCGTGGATGAACGCCTCGATGTCGGGGTGGTCGATGCGCAGCACCCCCATCTGCGCTCCCCGCCGGCTGCCTGCCGATTCGACCGTTTCGCACGACGCGTCGAACACCCGCATGAACGACAGCGGACCGCTGGCGCGGCTGAGTGTGCTGCCCACATACGCGCCGGCCGGACGGATGCGCGAAAAGTCGTACCCCACCCCGCCGCCGCGGCGCATGGTCTCGGCCGCCTGCGCCAGCGCCTTGTAGATGCTGGGCTTGCCGTCTTTGTCGTCGGACACCGAATCGCCTACCGGCTGGACAAAGCAGTTGATCAGCGTGGCCTGGATGCCGCTGCCGGCTGCCGACATGATGCGCCCGGCGGGAACGAAGCCGGCGTCCAGCGCCTGGCGGAACAGCGCCTCGCTGCCCGCCGGGTCGGCTTCGGGCGCCGCCAGCGCACGGGCGACTCGGGCGTGGATGTCGGCGATGCTGCGCTCGTCGCCCTTGGCGTATTTTTCGGCCAGAACGTCGAGGCTGATGTCTTGTGCTTGCATGATGTGAACGGACCAAGCGGCGCTGGCGCCGCGTCAAGTGGAAAAAATGGGGCGTCGAAAAACGCAGGTTATACCGCGTCTGCCGCGTCGTCGGACTCGACGTCGGTCAAGCCCAGCAGGGTTTGGGTCTGCGCCGCAGGCAGCGCCTCCACCGTCTTGAGCTGCCGCGCCATGACGCGGGTGCGGGTTTCGGCCTGGCCGATGGTGTTGCTCGCTTCGTCGAGCTTTTTGCGGGTTTTGGCCAGAACCTCGCCGAATTTGCCGAACTCGGTCTTGACCGCACCCAGCACTTTCCACACCTCGGCCGAGCGCTGCTCCAGCGCCACGGTGCGAAAGCCCATCTGCAGGCTGCTGAGCAACGCCAGCAGCGTGGTCGGCCCGGCGAGCATCACGCGGTGATCGCGCTGCAGCGCCTCGACCAGCCCCGGGCGGCGCAGCGCCTCGGCGTACAGCCCCTCGGTGGGCAGGAACAGGATGCCGAAGTCGGCGGTGAACGGCGCGGCGAGATATTTGGTCTGGATGGTGCGCGCCTCGTCGCGCACGCGTTGTTCCAGCGCCCTGGCCGCGGCGTCGGCAGCGGCCTTGTCGGCGCGCTCCTGCGCGTCGAGCAGCCGCTCGTAGTCCTCGCGCGGGAACTTGGCGTCGATCGGCAGCCACACCGGGCCGTCGCCCTTGCCCGGCAGGCGGATGGCATACTCCACCCGCGCGCCGCTGCCCGGCACGGTCTCGATGTTGGTGGCGTACTGCTCGGGGGTGAACACCTGCTCGATCAGCGCGGCAAGCTGGATTTCGCCGAACACCCCGCGGGTCTTGACGTTGCCCAGCACGCGCTGCAGATCGCCCACCCCCTGCGCCAGCGCCTGCATTTCGCCCAGCCCGCGGTGCACCAGTTCGAGCCGCTCGGCCACCTGCTTGAAGCTCTCGCCCAGCCGCTGTTCCAGCGTGGCGTGCAGCTTTTCGTCGACGGTGGCGCGCATCTGCTCCAGCTTTTTTTCGTTGTCGGCCTGCAGCTCACGCAGCCGCTGCTCGACGGTGGCGCGCACTTCGGCCAGATTCTTGTCGCTGGACTGGCGCAGCTCGGCCAGCCGCGCCTCGGTGGCTTCGCGCAGCGCGGTCTGCGCCTGCTCGGCGCTGTGCCGCGACTCACTCAGGCGTTGGTCGGTGGTCTGGCGCAGCGCGTCCAGGCGCTGCACCAGCTGGCCCTGCAGCGCCTGCAGCGTCTGGGTGTTGTGCTGGCTGAGCTGGCCGACCTGCTGCACCAGGGTGTCGGCGACGTTTTTCTGCAGCGCCTGCACCGCCAGCGCGACGGCGTCGAGCTGGGCGTTCTGCGTGCGCGTGGCCTCGGCCTGCTGCGTCAGCAGGGTCTGCTGCATCTGCGCCAGCAGCGCGGTCTGCTCGGTGCGCTGCGCCTGCGCCGCCGACTGCACCGCGCCGCGCAGCTCGCGCTCCACGCGCTCGATCGGCGGCGCGAGTTCCGCGACGAGTTCGCGCCGCAGCTCGCCCAGGCCGCGCAGCCGCGCCAGCAGCAGCAAGCCGACGAGCAGCAGCAGCGCGAGCAGCACGAGAGCGGCAAAAAGCAGCAGCGTGTCGATGGTGAGCATGGCGTGGCAGGAGCGTGGGCAAAGGGGTGCGACGGCAAAACGGGCGTGCGGTGCAGACGGCAAGTGCAGACGGCTGGCTGACCGGGCGGGCTGGTGGTTCAGGCGGGGACCGGGGTCAGCGGCGGCCGGCCCTGCAGCACGGCGAGCAGATTGTCCACCGCCAGCTGCACCATCGCCCGCCGCGTCGGGATGCTGGCGCTGGCGATGTGCGGGGTGAGCACGGTGCGCGGCGCGGCCAGCAGCGCCGGGTGCACCTTGGGCTCGCCCTCGAACACGTCCAGACCTGCGGCGCCAATGTGGCCGCTGTGCAGCTCCACGGCCAGCTCCGGCTCGTCGATCAGCCCGCCACGGCCAATGTTGACCAGGGTCGCGCCGGGCTTCATGCGCGCCAGCTGTTTTGCGCCGATCAGGTGATGCGCATCGGGGCTGTACGGCAGCGCCAGCAGCACGTGGTCGCTCTCGGCGAGCAGATCGTCGAGGGCGCGGTACTGCGCGCCGCCGGCGGCCTGCTCGGCCTCGGCGGACAGACGGTGCCGGTTGTGGTAGAGCACGCGCATGGCAAAGCCGCCGGCGGCACGGCGGGCGATGGCCTGGCCGATGCGCCCCATGCCGACGATGCCCAGCACGCTGCCGTGCACGTCGGCGCCGGCGAAAAAGTCCACGCTCCAGCGCGTCCACTGCCCGGCACGCAAATGCCGCTCGGCCTCGGTGACGCGGCGGGCTGCGGCCAGCAGCAGCGCAAAGCCGAAGTCGGCGGTGGTTTCGGTCAGCACGTCCGGCGCGTGGGTGACGACGATGCCCTGCTGCCGGCAGGCGGCGACGTCGATGTGGTCGTAACCCACGGTCATGGTGCTGATGACGCGCAGCTGCGGGCACGCGGCGAGCAGCTCGCGGTCGATGCGCTCGCTGGCGGTGATGAACGCGCCGTGCTTGTCGGCCAACAGCGCGCGCAATTCGGATGGGGTATAGACACGGTCTTCGGGGTTGTGCGTGACGTCGGCGACGGTGTCGAGCTGCGCCAGGATGTCGGCAAATGCCGCGCGGGCGGCAAGCACACGCGGCCGCGGCGACGGGGTGGGATCGGTCATCGGAAAAATACGACGGTGAGAAGCAGGAAAGCCGGCAGCAGCAGCGCCATCGACCAGCCGATGTAGGCAAAAAACGAGGGCATGCGCACCCCGCGGTGCTCGGCGATGGCCTTGACCATGAAATTCGGCGCATTGCCGATGTACGTCACCGCGCCCATGAATACCGCGCCGGCGGAAATCGCCAGCAGCGTCGTCACCTCGGCCATGAGCTGCGGCGCGTCGCCGCCGGCGAGGTTGAAAAACACCAGATAGGTCGGGGCGTTGTCGAGAAACGACGATAGCGCCCCGGTGAGCCAGAAGTAGGCGGCGGGAATCGGCTGTCCCGCGGCGTCGGAGGTCAGCCTCACCAGCGGCGCCAGCGCCCCGTCGGTGCCGGCGCGCAAAATGGCGATCACTGGAATGATGGTGAGAAAAATGCCGGCGAACAGCTTGGCGACCTCGACCATCGGCCCCCAGGTGAAGTGATTGTCGTGCCGCGCCTGCCACGGCGTGGTCGCCAGCGACAGCAGCGCGACCACGACCAGTGCGGCGTCGCGCAGCAGGTTCTGCAGCTCCAGATGCTGACCCAGGACGTGCACGCTCACCCCCGGGGCCCACAGCCCGCTGGCGAGCACGGCGGCGACGATCACCCCCAGCCACAGCAGATTCCACGCTCCCACCAGCGCCAGCGGCGAGTCGGGGGTGGGGTCCGGGCGCGCCGGCGCGTCCTCGTGCCGCCAGTACCAGCGGTCGAGCAGGTAAAACACCGTCAGCAGCAGCGCGCAGAGCAAGGCGGTGGGCGCGAGCAGATGTTTGAGCGTCCAGAAAAAGTCCACCCCCTTGAGAAAGCCGAGGAACAGCGGCGGGTCGCCCAGCGGGGTGAGCGCGCCGCCGGCGTTGGCGACGAGGAAAATGAAAAACACCAGCACATGCGCGTTGTGGCGGCGGGCGTCGTTGGCGCGGATCACCGGGCGCACCATGAGCATCGCCGCGCCGGTGGTGCCCATCAGGCTGGCCAGCACCGTGCCCACCGCCAGCAGCAGGGTGTTCTGCCCCGGGCTGCCGTGCAGATTGCCGCGCAGCGCGATGCCACCGCTGACGGTGTAGAGCGCAGTGAGCAGCACGACGAAGGGCAGGTACTCGTGCAGCAAGGTGTGCAGCACGGCGTCCAGCGTCGACGCCACGCCGAAACGCAGGGCGAACGGCACGAGGAACAGCAGCGCCCAGAACGCGGCGATCTTGCCCTGGTGGTGGTGCCACAGCCGCCCGGCCAGCAGCGGCAGCAGCGCGATGGACAGCAGCATCGCGGCAAACGGCAGCCCCCACCACAGGCTCAAGGCGGCGCCGTCTGGCGCCGCGGCGGCGGCCCGGGCAGCGGCCGGCACCGCGACGAACAGCGCGGCACCCAGACCGAGCCGGCGCAGTCGCTCAGGCCGCATCGACCAGCACCACATGCACGCGGTACGGCCCGTGGGCGCCGAGCACGATGGTTTGTTCGATGTCGCCGGTGCGCGACGGCCCGGATACGGTCGATAGTGCCCGCGGCAGCTCGCCCAGCTCGCGGCGCAGCAGGGCGTAGGCGTCTTCGAGGCTGGCGACGATACGCGCCGCAGGGACGATGGCGACGTGCGTTTCCGGCAGCAGATGGGTCGATGCCGGGGTCGCGGGCGAGCTCGTCAGCAGCAGCGAGCCGGTTTCCGCCACGGCGCAGAAGCAGCCGGTGATGCCGAGCTGGTCCGCATCGCGTGGCGGGCGCAGCTCCAGCGTCAGGCCGGCCTGTTCCCACGGCAGTTGCCCCAGGGTCTGCCAGGCCACGCCGTGACGCGGCAGCGCGTGCGCGTCGAGATACGCGGCCACGGCCTGCGGCGCGTCGGCCAGCCGCGGCACCCGGGTCACGCTGGTCTGCAGGGCCTGCGCCTGCGTGGTGAACACTGCGGGCAGATCGTCTCCCAGCCGCGGCTGCGGGCCACGCACGTGGCGGTCTATGTCGGCCTGCACATCGGCCATTTCGCTGGCGTGCAGCGCGTCGGGCCGGCCCTGACGGGCGCGGATCTGCGCCAGGATGGCGGCGCGGGCGGCATCGGTGTTCATCGCGCGGATTTTAGGCCGCCGGGCGATCAGCCTTCCTCGGCCTCGTGGTCGGCAAGCTGGGTGTCGGGGATTTGAAACACCTGCCGCAGGTAGGCCAGGTAGTTCGGGTCGTCGCACATGTTCTTGCCCGGCGCGTCGCTGACCTTGGCCACCGGCTGGCCGTTGCAGCGGGTCATTTTGATCACCATCTGCGGCGCCTCATACCCCAGATCGTGCATCAGGTTGGTGCCGATGCCAAACGCCAGGCCGACTCGGGCGTGAAACCGGCGGTACAGCGCAATCACCTTCGGGATGGTGAGCATGTCGGAAAACACCAGCGTTTTGCCGCGGGGATCGACGCGGTGGTTCTGGTAGTGCGCGATCATTGCCTCGCCCCAGGCAAAGGGATCGCCCGAGTCGTGGCGGGCGCCGTCGAACAGCTTGCAGAAATACAGGTCGAAATCGCGCAAAAACGCCTGCAGGCCGTAAACGTCGGCCAGCGCGATGCCCAGATCGCCGCGGTATTCCCTGGCCCATATGTCGAAGGCGAACACCTGGGTGTCGCGCAGCCGCGGGCCCAGCGCCTGGCAGGCCTGCAGGTATTCATGCGCCATCGTGCCCAGCGGGGTCAGCCCCATGTCCCTGGCGAGCAGCACATTGCTGGTGCCGGCCAGCTGCGGCCCCAGCCCTTCGCGCAGCCGCGCCAGGACCTGCGCCTGCCAGCGGCGCGAGTAACGGCGGCGGGTGCCGTAGTCGGCGATGCGGCAGTCGCGCAGTTCGTCGGTTCTGAGCTGGGCGATTTTGTCGTCCACCCGCTGCAGCCCGGCGTGCAGGTCGGCGTCGGCGTGGGCGTGGCGGGCGTAGACCTCGCCGACGATGGCCAGCACCGGCACTTCGAACAGAATGGTGTGCAGCCACGGCCCGCGGATGGTGATGTCGATCTCGCCACGCTGCCGCGCTGCCGGGTCGTCGGCCGCACGCGCCTGGATGCGGTCGCGGCGCAGGCGGAACAGTTCGAGGAAATCGACGAAATCGGATTTGATGAAGCGCAGGCTGCGCAGATAGTCGAGTTCGTCCGGACGAAACTGCAGACTGCACAGGGCGTCGAGCTCGGCGTTGATTTCTGCCAGATGCGACAGCAAATCGACCCCGGCAGTGCGGCATTTGAAACGGTATTCGACCTGCGCGCCGGGAAAGTGATGCAGCACCACCTGCATCATGGTGAATTTGTACAGGTCGGTGTCGAGCAGCGAGGTGATGATCATGCCGTCGGCTCCTCCCCTGCCGCTGCGCGCCGCGCCAGCGCCCTGGCCCATAGCAGGCGCAGCACGGCGCGCTGGCGGGCGTCGCGCTGGCGGTCGGCGTCCTGCAGCCGGCGGGCGCGGTCGAGCAGTTCCAGACCGAGCCGGGTCTGCGCGTCGAGCGCGGCGTCGCGCACCGACAGCTCCAGCGGCTTTCCGCTGCCCGGCAGATTGTCGAACTGGCCGTCCTGCACCGCCTGCGCGATGCGCGTCTCGCCGATCCAGGCCAGCGCGTTCATGCGGTGTGAAACCGGGTGAACTCGGCCACCGGCGCGCGCTCGGTGACCAGGGTGTTTTCCACCGCGTGCGGATCGGCCCAGCCCAGCGACATGGCGCACACCAACTGCTGCACGGCAGGGTCCAGACCGAGTTCGTCTTCGATGATGCGGTGAAACGCATTGAACGCCGCCTGCGGGCAGGTGTGCAGCCCGCGGGCGCGCGCGGCGATCATGATGTTTTGCAAAAACATGCCGTAATCGAGCCAACTGCCCTGCTGCATCACCCGATCGATGGTGAAAACCAGCCCGACCGGCGCGTCGAAAAACCGGTAGTTGCGGCCATGCTGCGCGTGCATCGCCGCCTTGTCGCCCTTGGCGATGCCCAGCAGACCGTACAGGTCCCAGCCAACCTTGCGCCGGCGGTCGATGTACGGCGACACCCACTGCCGCGGGTAATAGGCGTAGTCTTCGCTGTGCTGCGCGGCCTGCGACGGATCGTCATAGGCGGCGAGCACGCGCGCCGACAGCCGCTGCAGCGCCGCACCGGTGAGCACGTGCACCTGCCACGGCTGGGTATTGGTGCCCGAGGGCGCACGCGCGGCCACCTGCAGAATGTCCTCGATCGTTTGCCGTGGCACCGGTGTGGGCAGGAAGCGGCGGATCGAACGCCGCGAGGTGATGGCGGCATCGACTGCTGCCTGTGTCGGCAGATCGGGTTCGGCGGCGGGCGGAGGCGGAATCGATGACATGCGCAGAGCGGCAGATGCACAGACGGACGCCAGCAGTCTATCTCCCGCCGCCAATGCCGCGCCTGCCACCGGGATCAGGGGTGTGCAAGACCGCATGCCCAGTCCATGATGCCACACGCAAGTCGTGTCACCCGATGTCAGCATCGTCAGGAGGCGTTGGCCATGAAACGCATCGCCCTGTTTTCCGACGGCACGTGGAGCAAACCCGATCAGGCCGACGGCAACGCACCCACGCCGACCAATGTGGTCAAGCTGTCGATCGCCGTCGCCCCGCAGGATGCCCACGGCATCGAGCAAATCGTGTTCTACCAGAAAGGGCTGGGAGAACAGGGCGGGCTTTGGGACAAACTCAGCGGCGGCGCGTTCGGCCTGGGCATTTCGTCGAACATCCGCGATTTGTATCTGTTCGTCGTGCAAAACTACACACCCGGCGATCAGCTGTTTCTCTTTGGCTTCAGCCGCGGCGCGTACACCGTGCGCAGCGTCGCCGGGCTGATCCGCAACTGCGGGATTCTGCGTCCGCAGCACGTCACCCAGCTCGGCGCGGCCTACGCGCTGTACCGCGACCGCACGCCCGACAGCCACCCGAACGCCGCACGGTCGGTGGCGTTTCGCGAAGCCTACTCCTGGCCGGATGCGCCGATCGACATGATCGGCGTATGGGACACGGTGGGCGCGCTGGGCATCCCGGTGACCCCACTGCGTTTTTGGAGCAAACCGTTTTACGAATTCCACGACGTCACCCTCAGCAGCCATGTGCGCTACGCCTACCAGGCGCTGGCGATCGACGAGCGGCGCAAGCCCTTCGTTCCCACACTGTGGCAGACGCAGCCGCAGGCCAGCGGCCAGGTGGTCGAGCAGGCGTGGTTCCCCGGTGTACACGGCGACGTTGGCGGCGGTCAGGCGCTCACCGGCCTGTCCGACGGTGCGTTGCTGTGGATGGCCGACCGCGCGCAACGCTGCGGGCTGGCGCTCGACACCTCGCTGCTGCCGCCCCACGGCGACCCGGCGGCGCCGATGGGTGACAGCATGACGCTGTTTTACCGCCTGCTCGGCTCCGGCGAACGCCAGCCTGGGCTGACCAACCCTGGCGGCCACGAGGGGGTGCATACCTCCACCCTCAGCCGCCATGCCACCGTACCGGGCTACCGCCCCGCCGCGCTGGAGCGGTTTTTGGCCATGCGCCCGGTGACTTACCTGCCGTGAGGCGCCGCCGCGCCCTTCCCGGCCACCAGTTCCAGCCGCAGCGTGACGCCGGCAGACGCGGTCTCGGCAGCGGTTGCCGCAGGCGCCAGATGCACCCGCGCCGCCGGCAGCGCCTTGGGCCCGCTGGTCAGCGCGGCGACGACGGCCCTGGCCCGCGCCAGCGCCAGTTCGTCCAGCGTGGCGCGGGGAATGGTCACGGCCTGCTCCAGCTGCTGCAGCATGGCGTGCAGCAAAGCATGGTCCTTCGCCCCGCCGTCGGGCAGCGAGCGCTTGAGCGCCGCGTACGCGCTGGTCGGATGCTGGTCGAGGTAGAGCGCTTCGATGGCGTTGCGCGTGCGCGCGCTGCCCAGGTCGAGCGGGCCGGGGTTGGCGTCGGCAGCGACGTCCACGCCGAGTTTGTGCAGCACGGCGCGGCGCACTGCCGCCTGCTGCAGCGCGGCGGTGTCGCGTGCCGTGTCGAGCGTCGGCGGCACCTGCACGTCCAGCCGCGGGCGCTCGGCCAAGGCCTGGGCGAGCCGCGCCAGCGCCTCGCGCTCGGGCGGCGCCAGTGCGGCGCTGCCCGGGGCGAACTGCACCGCCTGCGCCACTTGCTGCTCGCCGCCGCCGAACAGCGCACCCAGCGCACGGAACGGCGCGGTGACGATTTTGCTCAGCACGTTGACGATGGCCTGCCAGATGATGCCGCCGTAGCTGAATTTGGGGTTGTCCAGATCGCCGTGCACGGGCAGGTTCAGGTCGATCACGCCCTGGCTGTTTTCCAGCACGGCGATGGCCAGATCGAGCGGCAGGTTGATGGCGTCCGGGCTGTCCACGTGCGGGCCGAGCTTGAGCCGGGTGATGGTGAACTGGTTGTCGCCCTGCATCTGCGCCTTGACGATTTTGTACTGCAGCCTGGCGTCGAGCCGGCCTGACTCGATGGTGCGCCCGGCGAACTTGCCCGAGTACGGCGAAATCGCCGCCATGTCGAGATTGCGGAAATCCAGCGTGACGTCGGTGTCGTTGGTGGCGCGAAACGGCTGCAGCCGGCCGCGCGCGCTCACCTGGCCATAGTCGTTGACCTGTCCGTCCAGAACGATTTGTGCGCTGCTGCCCGGCGCGTCGGACAGGCCGTTGATCACCCCGCTGAGCTTTTGCATGCGCACGCGGAATTCGGGTTTGATCGACAGGTCGGTGAAATCGACGTCGGCGTCGTCGATGGCCGTGCGGTCGATGCGCAGCGCCAGGGGCAGCGACGCGTCTGCCGCCGCTGCGCCAGCCGTCACCGGCTGCCGTGTGAGCAGCACCGCCTGGACGTTGAGCGTATGGTCGGGGTTGAGCACGATGCGCCCATAGGGCTCGACGGCCTGCAGATTGAGCACGTGCACCGCCAGCGGTGCGGTTTGCACGTTCAGCCCGGTGGCAGCGAGTTTGCGCCAGCCGAGAAACGGCGTGCGCACCTGCGGCTCGACCAGCGCCAGATTGTCCACCTGCGCGCGGCCGTCGAAACGCATCTGCGGCAGTCCGCCGCTGGCGGGCTGCAGCCGCAACGTGCCGCTGGCCGAGGCCGTCCCGCTGGTCAGCCGCAGGCGCACGTAAGGCTTGAGCAGACCGCCGAACGGCGGCAGAGCCAGCTGCTGCAGCTGCACCTGGAACTCGCCGGCCAGCGGCGCCGGGGTGAGACTGCCGCGCCCGCTGAACTGTCCGCCCTGCTGCAGGGCAAAGTGCAGTTGCAGCGGCACCGCCCGGTGCAGATCGAGGCTGAGATGCTGCGCCTGCACCAGGCCGCGCACGATGTCCAGGCGGATCGGCTCCGCCGCCGTGGTGTCGTCGATCTGCGCCGCCACGTTGCGCAAGGTGATGCTCTGCAGACTGACTTGCGGCGGCGCAGACGCTGGCGCGGCTGCCGGGGAAGAGGCGCCCTGCGCCGGCTGCAGTGCCCGCGCCCAGTTCAGGCCGTCGCGCCCCAGCCGCAGCCGTGCCTGCACGTCCGCGATCTGCAGCGCCCCGGCCTGCACGCGCAGCGGCGCCGCCGGCGACAGCGCGAGCTGCGTCGGCGCCAGCTGCAATCGCCCCCAGCGCGCCAGCGGCTGGCCGGCGCTGTCGATGCGCAGCGCCGCGGTGCGCAACTGCAGGTCGCTGGCGCGCAGCGTCGTGCCGGAGGCGCCGCCGAGAGTGGCGGCGACTGCGGTATCGAGCTGCGCATCGTGCACCTGCACCTGCAGCGGCGCGGCAAAACCGTGGTCGGTGTAATCCAGCGTGGCAACGCGCGCGGCCACCCGCTGCAGCGCGACCTGCCACGCCGCACCCGGCGCCGCAGCAGGCGCGACCGCGGCCGGCGGCGCCCCCGCGCCCAGCGCCTGCAGCAGATCGATGCGCCCGTCCGCCAGCCGCGCCAGCCGCAGCGCGCTGGCGTCGACCTGCACCGCGCCGGCCTGCACCTGACGCTGCGCGGCATCGACCTGCAGCGCGTCGACGCGCAACACCGGCAGGGTCAGCCAGGGCTGCGCCGCCGAGGCGGGCTGCAGCCGCACGTCGTGCACCGCCAGTTGAGGCAGCCGCACCCGCCGTGCCGCCCCATCGGCACTGCCGGGCTGCGTCTGCACGCTGGCGGCCTGCCACCGGGAGTGACCGATGCGGCCGCTCAGCCCGCTGAGCTGCAACGGGCCGAATGCCGCCTGCAGCGTGCGCCAGTCCAGCCGTGCACCCGCCCACTGCGCCGATTGCAGCGCCAGGCGCGCGCCACCCTGCGCCACATGCACATCGTGCACGGCGACGGTCTGCAACACGGCGGTACGCGCTGCGCCGTCGATGTGCGCCCCGCCGAGCTGCAGCGTGCCGATGTGCAGCGCCGTCCCCGCGGCGCGGGCATCGACGCCGCTGAGAGTCGCCTGCAGCTGGTTGACCGCCCACTGCAGCGCGCCGTTGCCGAGCACCACGCTGTACGCCGCGCGCACATCGGCGGTGCCGCCGGCGATCTGCAGCCGCGGCGCCAGTTGCGGCACGGCGCGCGCCGCCGCGGCCAAGTCCAGCCCGCTGAGCTCGGCCCGTCCGCCCGACACCGGGGGGTTGATGCCGACGTAACCCGTCCAGCGCAGCGTCGCCTTCTGCTGCGGCAGCAGCAGGCTGATGGCGTAATCGGCCCGCGCCTGCGGCAGGGTGGACAGCATGTCGATGCGCACGTTCAGCGGCGCCAGCCGGGTGACGTAGGGATGGGCGCGGTTGGCGTCGGCAAACCGCAACACGCCGCCGCGGATCAGCAGGCTGCGGATCACCAGCCGCACGATGCGGTCGGACGGCCTGGCCGGCTGCGCCCCGCGCTGCAGCGCGTGCAGCAGCCCGTCCCAGTTCATCGCCCCGTCGCGGGCGATGGCGAAATTCACCTGCGGCCGATCCAGCCGGATCTGGTGGAAGCTCCACGCCCAGCGCCACAGGCTGGCGGCGTCGAAGTCGATGAACAGCCGGTCGAACCCGGCCAGCGGCACACCCTGCGCAGTACTCAGGCGAAAATCGTCGACGGTGAGTTGCAGCCGCAGCGGATCGAAGGCCACGCGGCGCACGGTGGCACGGCTGTCGAGCTGCGACTGCGCCAGCCGGGGCACGAGGTCGGCCAGCAGCGGGCCGACGGCGAAATACCCCAGCGCGAAGTACAGCACGAGCAAAGCGGCGACGATGCGCACGCTCCACGCGCGCAGCAGCGCGCGCGCCAGGCGCAGCGGCAACGGGACGTGGGAGGGCGGGGAGGCGTCGGACATCTCGGCCTGCAAAGGTGGTGTCGATCCCAGCGTACCGCCGCGCCCCGGCAGCATCAACCCCCCTGCCGCCGCGGCGGCGATGCCTGCGACGGCAGGTGCAGGTGCAGTGCCGCCTTGGCCAGCAGATGCGCGCTTACCGGCGCGGTGATGAACAAAAACAGGCTGACCAGAATTTCGTGCAGACCGAAGCGCCCCCGGCTGGCAAAGTGCAACACGGACGCCAGCAGCAGACAGCCCAGACCGAAGGTGGTGATTTTGGTCGGGCCGTGCAGCCGCAGGTAAAAATCGCCCATGCGCAGCAGCCCCAGCGAGCCGATGAGCGCGAATGCCGTACCGAGCACGATCAAAGCGGCGACGATCCAGTCCATGCCGTTCCTCAGTCAAACAGCCGGCCGCGCAGGAGATACCTGCTCAGCGCGACGGTCGAAACGAAACCCACCAGCGCGATGAGCAGCGCGGCTTCGAAATACAGACTGCTGTCCAGATGCACGCCCAGCAGAATGAGCAGCGCCACGGTGTCGACGTACAGCGTGTCGAGCGCGAGCACGCGGTCTGGCGCGTGCGGTCCGCGCAGCAGGCGGACGAAGGCCAGCACGAACGCCAGCGTGAGCATGGCAAACCCGGCGATGACGGCCCATTGCATCATGATTCGAACACCTCCTGCAGCGGCGCTTCGTAGCGCTGCCGGATCTGCGCCAGCAACGCCTGCGGATCGGGGGCGTGCAGCGCGTGCACCCACAAGGTGCGGCGGTCGGGCGTGAGCCACGCCGACACCGTGCCCGGGGTGAGCGAAATGATGTTGGCCAGCAGACTGATGGCCAGATCGCTGCGCACTTGCAGCGGCAGCGCGATGAACGCCGGGCGCAGCCGGCGCTGCGGACCGAGGATCAGTACCGCCACCTGCACACTGGCGCGCACGATGTCCCCCAGCACCCGCAGCAGCAAGCGCAGCAGCGTCAGCGGCCGCCGCAGCCGCACCGCCTCCGGCCAGAACGCCTGCGTCAGCAACGGGATCGCCCAGCCGAGGACGACGCCGGCCGCCACCTGTCCGGGGCTCACGCCGTTGACCAGCAGCAGCCACAGCACCAGCAGCACGCCGCTGAGCACGGGATGCGGAAACAGCCGGCGCCTCACCGCTCTGCTCCCAGCACGGCGTGGAGATACCCCTGCGGCTGCGCGATCTGCTGCGCCACCGCCGTGGCCGCCGCAGACAGCGGGCCGGCCGCCAGCGCCATGCCCACGCCCAACGCCGCCAGCAGCCCGGCGGCAGGCAGCAGCGACCGCGGCAAGGCCGATGCCGTCGCCGCGTCGGCGGGCAGCACGCGCATGAACAGCGACGTGCCGCTGCGGCTGAGCGCGACCAGCGTGGCCAGCCCGCCGCCCAGCACCACGGCCCAGACCCAGATCCAGTGCGGCTGCCCCAGCGCCGCCTGCAGCAGCATGAACTTGCCGACGAACCCCGACAGCGGCGGCAGCCCGGCCACGTTCACCGCCAGCACGAGGAATAGCGCCGCCAGCAGCCCGCGCTGCGGCATCGCCGGTGCCGGGCCGAAGCCGTCGGCTGCCGCGCCGCGGGTGCGGACGAGCAAATCGGCCAGCAGGAACAGCGCGGCGCTGACGAACACGCTGTGCGGCAGGTAATACAGGCCGGCAGCCAGCGACTGCGGGGTGTCGAGTGCAAAGCCCAGCAACAACGTGCCCATCGACAGCACGATCAGATGTCCGGTCTGCTGGCGCAGGCTGGTCGCAGCCAGCGTACCGGCAGCCCCCGCAGCCACCGTGGCCAGCGCCAGTGCCAGCAGCCAGGGCTGCACCCAGCCGGCGAGCACGCTGCCCCCCAGCAGCATGATGTGCACGCGCAAAATGGCGTAGGCGCCGACCTTGGTCATCACCGCCAGCAGCGCCGCCACTCCCGCCCCCGTGTTGCCGTAGGCGGCAGGCAGCCACAGCGACAGCGGCAACAGCGCGGCCTTGAGCGCAAACACCACGAGCAGCACGAGCAGCGCGCTGCGCAGCAGCGGCCAGTCGGCCTGGGGCAGCAGCGGCAGCCTGACCGCCAGATCGGCCATGTTCAACGTCCCCGCCACCCCGTACAGCGTGCCCACGGCGAACAAGAACAGGGTCGAGCCGAGCAGATTGAGCACGACGTAATGCAGCCCGGCACGGGTGCGTAAACGTCCCCCGCCGTGCAGCAGCAGACCGTAGGAGGCCAGCAGCAACACCTCGAAAAACACGAACAGGTTGAACAGGTCACCAGTGAGAAAAGCCCCGTCGAGGCCGAACAGCTGCCACTGGAACAGCACGTGGAAATGCGGCCCGTGCGCATCCTCGCCGTGCAGCGCGTGCAGCAGCGCACCCAGCGCCACCAGCGCGGTGACCAGCAGCATCCATGCCGCCAGCCGGTCGGCCACGAGCACGATACCGACGGGCACGGGCCAGTTGCCCAGCGCATACACCACCGGCGCCCCGCCCTGCACCTGCAGCCACAACGCCACGTCCAGCGCCAGAAGCAGCAGCAGCGCGAGCACGCTGACGGCGCGCTGCAGCGCCAGAGGGGCGCGCCGCAACGCCAGCAGCACGATGCCCGCTGCCAGCGGCAGCAGCACGGGCGCAATGGGCAGATGTGCGGCCAGCGCCGCCTGCAGCGGGCTCACCGGCCGTCTCCGTCGCCGCGGCCATCGACATGGTCGCTGCCCCATTCGGCATGCGCGCGCAGCGCCAGCACGATGACGAACGCGGTCATGGCAAAGCCAATGACGATGGCGGTGAGCACCAGCGCCTGCGGCAGCGGGTCGGCCGTCGTCCCGCCGCGGCCGGCGATCGGCGGTGCACCGATCACCAGCCGGCCCATGACGAACAAAAACAGGTTGACGGCGTAGGACAGCAGCGTCAGCCCGAGGACCACGGGATAGGTTTGCGCGCGCAGCAGCAGCCACACCCCGCCTGCGGTGAGCGCGCCGATGAGCACGGCGATCAGCGCGGCCATGCGTCAGCCTCCTCCGTGCCACCGCCCGCGGGGCGCAGGCCGCCGAGCTGGCGCAGCATGAGCAGCGTCGCGCCGACGACCACCAGATACACCCCGAGGTCGAACGCCATCGCCGACGCCCATTCGACCTCGCCGATCAGCGGCAGACTGCAGTGACCGAACGCCGAGGTGAGAAACGGCCGGCCGAAGATCCAGCTCGCCAGGCCGGTGAGACCGGCCACGGCCAGGCCGACGGCGATCGCGCTGCGGGCGTCCAGCCGCAGCCGCTGGTCGGTCCAGCGCAGGCCGTTGGCCAGGTATTGGCCGAGCAGCGCGATGGCGGTGATCAGCCCGGCGATGAAGCCGCCACCCGGCGCGTTGTGCCCGCGCAAAAAAATGAACACCGCCACCAGCAGCATGAGCGGCAGCATCAGCCGCATCAGCGTCGCCAGGATCGGCGGGTGCGCGTCGGCATCGCGGCGGTCCGCCGGCACCGCGCCCGGCGGCAGGCGCAGCCCGTGCAGCAGCGCGAACACGCCCAGCGCAGCCAGCGCCAGCACGGTGATTTCGCCCAGGGTGTCGTAGCCGCGGAAATCGACCAGAATGACGTTGACCACGTTGGCGCCGCCGCCCTCGCTGACGCTGCGCTGCATCATCTGCTGCGCCAGCGCGGTGTCCGGCGCGCGGGTGAGCACCGCCCAGGCCAGCGCGCTGGCGGCGACGCCGCAGCCCAGCGCCAGCGCGGCGTCGCGCCCCAGACGGCGCGGGCAAGTCTCGGCACGGCTGGTCTGCGGCAGGAAGGACAGGGCGAGCAGCAGCAGCAAAATGCTCACGACCTCGACCATCAACTGGGTCAGCGCCAGATCGGGGGCGGAGAATTTGACAAACACCAGCGACACGATCAATCCGACCACACCCAGCGGCAACAGCGCCATGTAGCGCTGGCGTTGCAGCGCCAGCACCGCGGCCACCGCGGCGAGCAACACCAGGCCGACGACCAGGCTGACCGCATCCAGCCCAGGCCCCGTCACCCCGCCCGAAAGCCCCTCGCCCGGCGGCCACCACGGCGCCATGCCGAGACCCCCTGCGGCCAGCAGCACCAGCACGAGTTGCCGCTGCAGCGAAGCGGTGTCGACCCAGCGCGCGACGGCGCCGGCCAGCCGCGTCAGACCGTCGATCAGCGCGTCGTAGACGATGCCCGCGTCGGCGCGTTCCAGGCGCGGGCCGACATGGCGGAACAGCGGTTTGCGCCCGAGATAGATCGCCGCGCCCAGCGCCATCGCCGCCAGGCTCATCAGCAGCGCGGCGTTGACGCCATGCCACAGTGCCAGGCTGTAGGCCGGCGGCGGTGACTGCAGCGCCGCGCCCGCTGCCGTCTGCAGCAGCGGCGCCACCGACCAGTTGGGCAACACGCCGATGACGATGCACAGCACGACCAGAACCGCCACCGGCAGCAGCATCCAGCGCGGCGGCTCGTGCGGCGTGCGCGGCAGATCGACCGGCTCGCCGTTGAAAAACACGTCATGGATGAAGCGGATCGAATACGCCACGGCGAAGGCCCCGGCCAGCGTGACCAGCACGGGGAAAAACCAGCCGCGCTGCGCCCCCAGATCGGCGGCCTCGGCGAAAAACATTTCCTTGGACAAAAAACCGTTGAGCAGCGGCACCCCGGCCATCGACGCCGCGGCGACCATCGCCAGCGTCGCCGTCAGCGGCATGAAGCGCCACAGCCCGTTGAGCTTACGCATGTCGCGCGTTCCCGTCTCATGGTCGATGATGCCCGCCGACATGAACAGCGACGCCTTGAAAATGGCGTGGTTGATGACGTGAAACAACGCTGCCACCAGCGCCAGCGGCGTGGCCATGCCGAGCAACAGGGTGATGAGCCCGAGATGGCTGAGCGTCGAATACGCCAGCAGCCCCTTGAGGTCGTGCTTAAACAGCGCGATGAACGCGCCCAGTAGCAGCGTGACCAGCCCGGTGCCACCAACCAGCCAGAACCACAGCGGCGTCCCCGACAACACGGGATACAGCCGGGCGAGCAAAAACAGCCCGGCGTTGACCATCGTCGCCGAATGCAGGTACGCCGACACCGGCGTGGGCGCCGCCATGGCCCGAGGCAGCCAGAAATGAAACGGAAACTGCGCCGATTTGGTCAGCGCGCCCAGCAGGATGAGCAGCAGCGCGGGAACGTACAGCGCGCTGGCACGCACGGCGTCGCCGGCGGCCAGGATGTCACCCAGCGCGTAGCTGCCGGCAACCTGGCCCAGCAGCAACAGCCCGGCCAGCAACGCCAGGCCGCCCAAACCGGTGGTGATCAGCGCCATGCGCGCGCCGCGGCGCGCCTCGGGCCTGGTGGCCCAGTAGCCGATGAGCAGAAACGAACTCAGGCTGGTGAGCTCCCAGAACACGAGCAACTGAATGACCTGCCCGGACAGCACCACGCCGAGCATCGACCCCATGAACAGCAGCAAGTAGGCGTAAAACCGCCCCATGCCGTCGCGCGCCGACAGGTAGTAACGCGCGTAGATCACCACCAGCAGACCGATGCCCAGTACCAGCAGGGCAAACAGCAGCCCCAGCCCGTCCAGCCGCATGTCCAGCGTCAGCCCGATGGCCGGTGCCCACGGCAACTGCTGTTGCAGCGTGGCGCCGCCGAGCGCGGCACCGGCGTCGCCTGCGAGCAGGGCAAAGGCCAGCAGCGTCGCGGCAGCAGCCGTCCACGCCGCAGCCAGGCGGTGGCTGCGCCCAGCCCAGGCGGCCAGCGGCGCGGCGGCGAACGGCGTGAGCACGGCGAGAAACAGCATCATGGGGTGGGCAGACAGCCTCGGCAGCGGAAGTGGGGAAGTGGGCCAGCACGCCCTACCGCATCGTAAGATGCAACCGGTCTGCCGCTGCCCAGAGAATGTGTATCGATTTGTTACAACGATGCTAGCAGCCGGTGCTTTTCCCTACTGTCTGAACTGCCCATCATGACGCTGTCCGATTCCTCCCCACCGACCGCCACCCCCGTGAGCACCGCGTTTCTTGGCCTGGGCGTCATGGGCGATCCGATGGCCGGCCACCTGGCGCGCGCCGGGCACCGCGTGACGGTGTACAACCGCACGGCGAGCAAGGCACACGACTGGGTGCGGCGCAACGGCGGCACCTCGGCGCCGACGCCGCGGCAGGCTGCGGCCGAGGCGGATTTCGTGTTTTCCTGCGTCGGCAACGACGACGACCTGCGCGCCGTCACCCTGGGGCCGGACGGTGCGTTTGCCGCGATGCGGCCCGGCGCGGTCTACGTCGATCACACCACCACGTCGGCCGACGTGGCGCGCGAGCTGGCGCAGGCAGCCCGCGAGCGCGGGCTGTGGTTCATCGACGCCCCGGTGTCGGGCGGCCAGGCCGGAGCACAGCACGGCACGCTGACGGTGATGTGCGGTGGCGATGCGCAGGCCTTCGACCGCGCGCGGCCGGTGATCGCAGCCTACGCCCGCGCCGTCACCCGGCTGGGCGACAACGGTGCCGGACAGCTGTGCAAAATGGTCAACCAGATTGCCATTGCCGGCGTGGTGCAGAGTCTGGCCGAAGCGCTGGCCTTCGGTGAACGCGCCGGTCTGGACCTGCCCACGGTACTGCAGGTCATCGGCAAGGGGGCGGCGCAAAGCTGGCAAATGGACAACCGCGGCCCGACGATGATCGAGGGCCGTTACGACTTCGGCTTCGCCGTCGATTTGATGCGCAAGGATTTTGCGCTGTGCCTGAACGAGGCACGGCAAAACGGCGCGCGGCTGCCCGTGCTCGCTCTGGTCGACCAGTTCTACGCCGACGTGCAGGCCGCCGGCGGCGGGCGGCTGGACACTTCGTCGTTGCTGCTGCGGCTGCGCGACAAGGCCCGTTGAGGCCAGGCTGCGCCGCGGCGGAAAAAACGGCAACGGCCAACGCACGGTCGGCCGCATGGGTGAAAAACTGGCGACGAACGCCGGCCAACTGGCAAGCCGGCGGAGCCGCCGGCATAGACGGCGTTACGGCGTCATTTCGCGGCGTAGCGTGCCGCGCTGGCGCTGATTTCGGCGCGCGCGGCCTCGGGGCCGACCCAGCCTTCGGTTTTCACCCACTTGCCGGCTTCGAGCTCTTTGTAGTGGTTGAAAAAGTGCTCGATCTGCTTGAGCAGCTCGGGCGGCAGGTCTTCGGGCTTGTGGATGTTGCGGTATTGCGGCAGGAGTTTTTCCACCGGCACGGCGATCAGCTTGGCGTCCACGCCGGCTTCATCGGTCATTTTCAGCAGGCCGATCGGGCGGCAGCGCACGACGCAGCCGTGCACCAGCGGAATGGGGGTGACGACCAGCACGTCCACCGGGTCGCCGTCTTCGGACAGCGTTTGCGGAATGTAGCCATAGTTGCACGGATAGTGCATCGCGGTAGACATGAAGCGGTCGACGAACAGCGCGCCGCTGGACTTGTCGACCTCGTATTTCACCGGCGCGGCATGCGCCGGGATTTCGATCACCACGTTGACATCGTCAGGCAGGTTTTTGCCGGCAGGAACGTCGAGCAAACTCATACAGCATCCTTCATCGGGGTTGAGAAACAGGGTCAGGCGGGGTTGTTGCCCCGCGGCTCGGGCGGCGGCGCGTTTTCCTTCTGCGGGTTCTGCATCTCGCGCAACTGCTGCTCGCTGATGATGTTGAACATGGTCACGACCTTGGACACGCCCGTGGTGTCGCGCGCGATCTGCACGGCGCGGTCGGCCTCGCGCTGCGTGACGATGCCCATCAGATACACCACGCTGTTGGACGTGGTGACTTTGAACGCATTGCCAAAAATATCGTTGGCGTCGATCAGCCGCGCCTTGACCTTGGTGGTGATGAGCGCGTCGGTGGCCTGGCGGTTGAGGTCGGCCACCGGACCGACGTCGATTTCGTTGAGCACCGCCTTGACGTTGGGAATGCCCTTGACGATCTCGGCAGCACGCTGCTTGTCCGCCTCGGTAGGCACCTGCCCGACGAGCAGCACCTGCTGGTTGTAGCTCACCGCACGCACGTTGGCGTTGGGCCCGAGCGCCGAGGCGATCTGGTTGTCGGCCTTCAGCCCGATGGTGTTGTCTTCGACGATCGAGCCCGCGGTGCGCCGGTCGGTGGCGACGTAGGCCGTAGTACCCACCGCCCCAAGGCCAAGGACGAAACAACCCTGCAGTTGCGTGGCCGCCAGCACGACGGCGAGCACGCCCGCGGCACGCCACAGCCGGGGATGACCCCGCGCCGGGGCCGCCGCTGCGGCGGAAGGTGCGGAACAACGATCCGCGTTGCACTGTGTCAGACGTGTCATGGCATCGACTCCGGTTCACCCATCAACACCCAGTCTAAGCCATCGCAAAGACAGTGCAGCGTCAGCAGGTGGACTTCCTGGATCCGCGCGGTGCGCTCGTGCGGCACGGCAAGGTGCACATCGACCTCGCGCAGCAGCCCGGCCACGCGCCCGCCGCTGCGCCCGGTCAGCGCCAGCACGGTCATGTCGCGCTCCTGCGCGGCGCGCACCGCCTCGACGATGCTGGCCGAATTGCCGCTGGTGCTCAGCGCGACGAGCACGTCGCCAGGCAGGCCGAGCGCACGCACCTGTTTGGCAAACACGTGGTCGAAGCCGTAATCGTTGGACACCGCGGTGAGGATGGACGTGTCGGTGGTCAGCGCGATGGCCGCCAGTTCCGGGCGCTCGCGCTCGAAGCGCCCAACCAGTTCGGCCGCCAGGTGCTGGCTGTCCGCCGCCGAGCCGCCATTGCCGCAAATGAGGATTTTGTGACCATTGGAAATCGCCGTGGCCAGCACGTCGACGGCACGGGCGATCGGCGCGGCCAGCAGCTCGGCCGCCTGGTACTTCAGATCGGCGCTGTCGAAAAACTGCTTCTGGATGCGCTGCTCAAGCATGGCAGAAAGACAATGGAAAACGCGCAATATTAGGCGCCTTCAGTCCTGCACGGCAAACGCCGCGGGCAGCCAGTGCAGCCGCCCGGCGTCGAGCGTGACCACGTCGAAACGGCAGGCCGGCTCGCTGGCGTAGCCCGCCAGATAATGCCGCGCGGCAAGAATGAGGCGCTGACGCTTGCGCGCGCCGATGCTCGCGGCGGCGCCGCCAAACGCGCCGTGGCTGCGCGCACGCACTTCGACGAACACCAGGGTGCCGTCCGGCGCGCGCATGATCAGGTCGATCTCGCCGCCGCGCACCCGATAATTGCGCTCGACCAGCCGCAGACCGCGCGCCTGCAAATACGCGCAGGCGTCGTCCTCGGCCGACTCGCCCAGCGATTGCGCCGCGCGCCGCCTTTCCGTCTGCATCATGTCCTCTCTGCCCTCCCCGACCCAAGCCGCGCTGCAATTGTGCGCGCCGCAGGATTTTCCGCCCGCGCTGTACATGCTGGCCACCCCCATCGGCAACCTGGCCGACATCAGCCTGCGCGCGCTGGCCGCGCTGCACCACGCCGACCGCATCGCTGCCGAGGACACGCGGGTGGCACAGCGCCTGCTCGACGCCTACGGGCTGCGCAAACCGGCGCTGCGCTGCGACCGTCACCGCGAAGCGCATGCGGCGCAGCACATCGTCGCTGCGGTGGCCGCAGGCGAGCGCGTGGCCTTTGTCAGCGACGCGGGCACACCGGGGATCAGCGACCCGGGCAGCCGCATCGCCGCCGCCGTCCATGCCGCCGGGCTGCGCGTGCTGCCCATCCCCGGCGCCAGCGCAGTGACGGCCGCGCTCAGCGCCAGCGGGCTGGATCTGCACGCCGGCTACTGCTTCGCCGGTTTCGCCCCGGACAAGCCGGCAGCGCTGCACGCCTTTTTGCAGGCGGCGCTGCAGCAATCGCGGGTGACGGTGTTTTTCGAGGCCCCCCACCGCATCCTGCACTGCGTGCAGGCGCTGTGCGCGCTCGACGCTCAAGCCCGCCTGGTCCTGGCCAAGGAATTGAGCAAGCAGTTCGAAACCGTGCTGCCCGGCAGCGCGCAGCAGGTGCTGGACTGGCTGCAGGCCGACCCCCGGCGCCAGCAAGGCGAGTTCGTGCTGCTGCTGCAGCCACGACCGCAGGCGGCGCTGCTCGATGCCGCAGCGCAGCAGATGCTGCAACGCCTGGCGCAGGAGTTGCCCGCCGCACGTGCTGCGGCAGTCGCCGCCGACCTCACCGGGGTACGGCGCGACGTGCTCTACCGCTGGCTGCTCGACCACAAGACCGTGCGCGGCTGAGCCACGGTCAATCCGGCACCGGCGACGCGCCGTTCCAGATTTCCACCCGGTTGCGCCCGGATTGTTTGGCGCGGTAGAGGGCCTGGTCGGCATGGTCGAGCAGCTCGTCGGCGTCGATCAGCGACGCCGTGGGGACGTATTCGGCAATGCCGATGCTGGTGGTCAGCTTCTGCCCGGCACCTGCCGGCAGGCAACCCGCCTCCTGGATGGCCAGGCGCAGGCGTTGCGCCACGTCGAATGCGACCTGCCGCGTGGTCTGCGGCAGCACGATGGCGAACTCGTCGCCGCCCAGCCGGCCGCACACATCCTGCGCGCGCAGCTGCTGCGCGCAGTTCTGCGCAAAGCAGCGGATGACCGCATCGCCCGTCTGGTGGCCGAACGTGTCGTTGATCTGCTTGAACCGGTCGATGTCGAGCACCATCACCACCATCGGGGTGCGCTCGCGCTGCGCCTTGCGCAGCTCCAGCGCGGCGCGCGCCAGGAAGTAGCGGCGGTTGGCAATGCCGGTGAGCGCGTCGGTGTAGGCCAGCTGGCGCAGCTCGGTCTCGCGCTCCTTGGCTGCGGTGATGTCTTTGTAGGCAAAGATGAGCGCATCCTCGTCGCGGTAGCGGCCACGGGTGACCGACAGCAGCAGCCACACCGGGCTGCCGTCGAAGCGGCGGAACCGGGCCTCCATGCCGCGCACCATGCCGCCCTCGTTCTGCAGCCGCCGCAGCAGGGTGTCACGGTCGGCCGGATCGACCCACAGCGACGCCATCGGCTGGCCGGCGTACTGCGCGTAGCCGCCGCGCAGCAAGGTGTCCGACGCCTTGTTGGAAAACAGCAGCGCCGAGTCGCTCAGCCGGGTGATGACCAGAGGCACCGGAGATTCCTCGGCGAGAAAGCGAAAGCGCTGCTCATCCTCGCTGAGCTGTTGCTGCAACTGCTTGAGCGCGGTGATGTCCTGCATGCTCGTGACCACGCCGACGATCTGCCGGCTGACGGCGTCGCGCACCAGTGCCTTGTTCACGATCCACACCGTCGGCTCGTGCTCGGGGTGCAGGTAGGTCGCCTCGCGCGTGACCTGCAGGCTGCCAGCCAGCAGCTCGGACTCCATCTCTTCCCACACCCGCCCCATCGCCGGGCCGAGGATCTGCTGCGCGGTACGGCCGTGAATCTCCGGACTGCCCAGGCCGACGAGCAGATTGAACGCGACGTTCACGCGGGTGAAGCGGCCATGCGGGTCGCTGAACGCCACCGGATTGGGCAAGGCGTTGAGCAGCGACTCCTGAAACCGCAGCTGCGCCTGCGTCGTCGCCTGGCTGATCTGCAACGCGGCGGTACGCCGGCTGACCTTTTTTTCCAGATTGGCGTTGATGTCACGGAACTGCCTGAGCGCGGCCATGCGCTCGTTGGCCATCAGCCCGGCCAGCAGCATGGCGCTGGACAGGGCGAGCAGGATGATCTGCACCGCTGCGGCGCGGTCGTCGCCGGCCAGCGTGCTCAGCGGTCCGCGCTGCATCGCGGTGAGGGTGACGATGAGCACGCTGACCGCCGCCGTGGTCAGCGTGGACACGGCCAGCGGCTGGCGCATCGCCGTCCACAGCAGCGGCAGCATCGCCAGGCTGGCCAGACCGATGGGAATCGCGCTGCCCTGCGCCGGCAGGGTGTACACCAGCAAAGTGCCGGCCAGCACCAGCAGCGGCGACAGCATCGCCTCGCCGCGCCACACCGTGCGCCGCTGCGCCGCGTCCAGCCGGTGCCAGACGAACGCCGCGGGCACCAGCACCACGATGGCCGTAAGATCGGTCAGCCACCAGCGCAACGGCTGCCGCAGCGACACCTGCGGCGCGCCCGCACACAGCGCGGCGAGCCAGCCGACGAGCGCCGACACTGCCGGCGCCAGCAGCCCCATGACGGCGATGAACCAGACGGCGTCGGACATTTCGGCAAACCCCTGCCAGCGCCCTGGCCGCCGCCGCAGCAGCCACAGGCCGAGCAGCGGGCCGAGTGCGTCACCGAGCGCGATCATGCCGGCCGGCAACGCCTGCCAGCCCAGCAGCACGTGCGCGTTGAACCATGATGCCGCCAGTACCGCCGGCAGCATCGACGCGCCACGCGCCATCAACGCAAATACCACCACCGCCGCCGCAGGCCACAGCATCGTGCCTTCGGCCTGCAGCCGCGTCACTACCCACGACAGCAGCGTCGAGCACGCCACGACCCCGGCCGACCAGAGCAGCCAGCGCAGCGGGGAGCGGGACGGGCAGGACGACATGGCGACGAACCGGAGTGAATGCAACGCAGCGGCCGGAACGCCGGATGACTGAATGTCAACGCATCAGCCTTTCCCCGACGATTCGTTCAAATCTGGCGATGACCGCATCGCATCCGCATTTCTCCTCGATGGACAGACGATGCTCCGGATTGTCGTCAACCGCCCGTCTTCTGTCCGTGAATTCGTTCACGTCCTTCCCCCCTTCCGGTGGGTCAACTGTAAAAACTGCAGGGTCGCAGCGCCCGCGCCATCGCGCATAATGGCGGCCCCGCTGTTCGCCTGTGCCGTCGTGTTCCGTCTGTTTCGCCCCAAGCCCGCGCCCGCCATTCAACCCCCCTCCTCCGCCGGCAGCGACGAATTCCGCGGCGCGACGACCGCCGGCTACCACTTCGCCTTGCGACTGCAGCGCGACGCGCAGCAGCAGCCGCAACGCCTGATCGGCTGGCACGGCTCGGCCTCGGGCGGCGCGCGGGTCGAACTGCAGCGCGGTGCCGACGGCCTGTGGCGCGACGTCCACGGCCGGCAGGCAGCGGCGTTCGAAGCCCTACTGCCCGATCCCATCCGGCTGAGCGCCGCCTGGGCGGCACAGCGGCCACAAGCCGCAAACGCCGGCGGCCCGGACCATCCGGCCGCTGCGGGCGTGCTGCCCGCGCTCGACCAGGCATGACTGCCCCCGCCGCCCTCCGCCCGTCGCGCCGCGCCGCCGTGCGGCTGGCCGCTGCGCTGGCGGTGCTGCCGCTGCTGCCAGCCGCGCTGGCGCGCGCGGCGGTCAACCTGGCCGCCGTGCCCATCGGCCGGATGGATCTGCCGTGGTGGCGCAGGCGTTTTCTCGCCACGCTGCAGCAGGTGCGGCACAGCCGGCCCGAACTGGTCTGGCTGGGCGACTCGATCACCCAGAACTGGGAAAGAACCGGACCGCAGCCCTGGGCCGACTACCAGCCGATCTGGCAGCGTGAATACGGCCGCTACCAGGCGCTGAACCTCGGGTTCATCGGCGACACCACGGCGAGCGTGCTGTGGCGCCTCGACCACGGCCAGGTCGACAGCATCGACCCCAGAGTCGTCATCGTGCTCATCGGCGCCAACAATCTCGGCCGCCCGCACTGGGGCGCGGACCTCACCGTGCCCGGCATCGAAGCCGTGGTGAACAAGCTGCGGCAACTGCTGCCGCGCAGCCGGGTGCTGCTGCTGGGCGTGCTGCCGAGCAAACGCTCGGCATGGATCAGCGAGCAGACGGCGAAAATCAACGCCGCGCTGGCGCAGCGCTACGCCCACAGCGAGCACGTGCGTTTCGCCGACGTCGGCCATGTGCTGCTCGGCGCCGACGGACAGCCCGATCCCCAGCTTTACCTCGAAGGCCACACGGCACATCCCGGCGTGCTGCTGCATCCCGATGCACAGGGCATGGAGCGCATCGCCCAGGCGATTGCACCGTTGCTGCACGACTGGATGCAGCCGCCGCGCTGATCCGCGCACCCACCCGGCTGTCTGCGGGCAAACCGGGCGCGGCTGTGGAATACTGCGGCGCACACATTCCCTGCCGACCCTCGACACGTCATCGTTTTTGCAGGAGACCGCCATGCCCCTCGCCTTTGCCCGTCTGGGCGCCATCCTCGGCCTGTGCGCCGCATGCGCCGCACCCGCCTGCGCCGCCGAACCCCTGACCATCGCCGTGCACCGCCTCACGCTGGACACCGCCGAGCGCATCGCCCAAGGGGCGATCAAGGCCTGCCGCGCCAAAGGGCTGCAAGTCAGCGCCACGGTGGTCGACCGCAACGGCATCGTCCAGGCGACGCTGCGCGACACCTTGGCGCCGCCGGTGTCGCTGACCATCAGCCGGCAAAAGGCGTACACCGCCGCGATGTTCGGCATCAAAGGCACGGCAATGGGCCCGCAGGCGGCGTCGCCGCTGGCGCTGCTCGGCGATGGCCTGGCGTTCACCGCCGGCTCGGTGCCGATCGAGGCCGGCGGACGCATGTACGGCGCCGTCGGCGTCAGCGGCGCGCCTGACGGCAAGATCGACGAAGAATGCGCGCAGGCCGGGCTGGACGCGGTGCTGCCCGACCTGGAGATGCAGTAACCAGCCCTCGCCGCCTGCCTACAATCGCCGCGACACCCGCTGCACGGCGCGTACCCGGGCAGCCCGGCAGCCTGCTCATTTTTTGGGCAAGCCGATCAACCCGCATGAAATCAGGGGTTTCCGGTCAGCCGGCGGCCAATTTTCCCCAGCCGATGGGGATAACTCCGCCGCCGTCCGTGCCCTGTGGATAAATTGCCTCGCCATTCTGCGTGTCCTTCATGGCCTCTCGCCGTCCCTCTGCCGTTTATTCCGAATCGTCGATCCGCGTGCTCAAAGGGCTGGAGCCGGTGCGCCAGCGCCCGGGCATGTACACCCGCACCGACAACCCGCTGCACATCGTGCAGGAGGTCATCGACAACAGCGCCGACGAGGCGCTGGCCGGGCACTGCCAGCACATCGACCTGACGCTGCACACCGACGGCAGCGTCAGCGTCGAAGACGACGGCCGCGGCATTCCGTTCGGCCTGCACCCGGAGGAAAACGCCCCGGTGGTCGAGCTGGTGTTCACCCGGCTGCACGCCGGCGGCAAGTTCGACAAGCTCGCCGGCGGCGCCTACAGCTTTTCCGGCGGGCTGCACGGGGTGGGGGTGTCGGTGACCAATGCGCTGTCGCGCCGGCTGGAAGTGACGGTGTGGCGCGACGGCCAGGTGGCGACCATCGCCTTTGCCGACGGCGAAGTGGCGCAGCCGCTGGCGCTGCGCAAGGCCAGTCGCGACGACAAAAAACACGGCACCCGGGTGCGGGTGTGGCCCGACGCCAGCTACTTCGATTCGCCGCAGCTGCCGCAGGCCGAACTGGTGCACCTGCTGCGCAGCAAGGCGGTGCTGCTGCCCGGGGTCGAGGTGTCGCTAACGGTTGAAAAAACCGGCGACACGCAGCGCTGGCGCTACGCGCAGGGGCTGCGCGACTATTTGCTTGCCGCGCTGCCTGCCGAGCCGTGCATCGAACTGTTCGAGGGCGAGCATTACGCCGCCGCCGGCGACGACGGGGCCGCCGAGGGCGAAGGCGCGGCGTGGTGCGTGGCGTTCACCGAAGATGGCGCGCCGCTGCGCGAGTCCTACGTCAACCTCATCCCCACGCCAGCCGGCGGCACGCACGAAGCCGGGCTGCGCGACGGGCTGTTCCAGGCGGTCAAGGGCTTTGTCGAACTGCACGGCCTGCTGCCCAAAGGCGTGAAGCTGCTGCCCGACGATGTGTTCGCGCGCGCGTCGTTCGTGCTGTCGGCGCGGGTGCTCGATCCGCAGTTCCAGGGGCAGATCAAGGAAAAGCTCAACAGCCGCGACGCGCTGCGGCTGGTGAGCAACTGCGTGCGCCCGGCGTTCGAGCTGTGGCTCAACCAGCATGTCGAGCAGGGCAAGAAGCTCGCCGAGCTGGTGATCCGCCAGGCGCAGAGCCGGTTGCGCGCCGCGCAAAAAGTCGAAAAGAAAAAAGGCTCGGGCGTGGCGGTGCTACCGGGCAAGCTCACCGATTGCGAAAGCCGCGACCCGGCGCGTACCGAGCTGTTTCTGGTCGAGGGCGACAGCGCCGGTGGCAGCGCCAAAATGGGTCGCGACAAGGAGTTTCAGGCGGTGCTGCCGCTGCGCGGCAAGGTGCTCAACGTCTGGGAGGTCGAGCGCGACCGGCTGTTTGCCAACACCGAGATTCACGACATCGCGGTGGCCATCGGCGTCGACCCGCATGGCGCGGACGACGATGCCGACCTCTCCGGGCTGCGCTACGGCAAGATTTGCATTCTGTCGGACGCCGATGTGGACGGCGCGCACATCCAGGTGCTGCTGCTCACGCTGTTCTACCGCCACTTCCCGCAGCTGATCGCGCGCGGCCACGTTTTCATCGCCCGCCCGCCGCTGTATCGCATCGACGCGCCGGCGCGGGGCAAAAAGCCGGCGCAGAAAATCTACGTGCTCGACGACTTCGAGCGCGACGCCGCGCTGGACAAATTGCGCAAGGACGGGGTGCGCGAAGGCAGCTGGCAGATTTCGCGCTTCAAAGGTCTGGGCGAAATGAGTGCCGAGCAGCTGTGGGACACCACACTCAACCCCGACACCCGGCGCCTGTACCGCGTGCAGCCCGACGACGCGCAGACCGTATTCCACCAGCTCATGGGCAAGGGCGAGGCGCAGGCACGGCGCAGCCTGATGGAGGAATACGGCGACCAGGTCGAGGCCGACATCTGACAACGATATGAGCGAACAAGCCACTCTGGATCTGACCCCCGCGGCCGACGACGACAGCCTGCCGCTGTCGGACTACGCGCGCCGCGCCTATCTCGACTACGCGATTTCGGTGGTCAAGGGCCGCGCGCTGCCCGATGTGTGCGATGGCTTGAAGCCCGTGCAGCGCCGCATCCTGTACGCGATGTGGCGCATGGGGCTGGCGGCTGATGCCAAGCCGGTGAAGTCCGCGCGGGTGGTCGGTGACGTGCTCGGCCGCTTTCACCCGCACGGCGATCAAGCCGCGTACGACGCGCTGGTGCGCATGGCACAGGACTTTGCGCAACGCTACCCGCTGATCGACGGCCAGGGCAACTTCGGCAGCCGCGACGGCGACGGCGCCGCGGCGATGCGCTACACCGAGGCGCGGCTCACGCCGATTGCCCGGCTGCTGCTGGCCGAGATCGACAGCGGCACGGTGGACTTCATCCCCAACTACGACGGCTCGACGCAGGAGCCGCGGCTGCTGCCCGCGCGGCTGCCGATTGTGCTGCTCAACGGCGCCAGCGGCATCGCGGTGGGGCTGGCCACCGAAATCCCGGCGCACAACCTGCGCGAAGTCGCTGGCGCGTGCGTCGCTCTGCTCAAAAACCCGCAGGCCACGCTCGCCGACATCTTGCCGCTGCTGCCCGGCCCGGACTTTGCCACCGGCGGGCAGATCATCTCCAGCTTCGACGACATCGAAAGCGCCTACGCCAGCGGCCGCGGCAGCCTGAAGGTGCGTGCGCGCTGGCATGTCGAAGACCTGGCGCGCGGCCAGTGGCAGCTGGTGATCGATGAACTGCCGCCGGGGGTGAGCACCCAGCGGGTGCTCGAAGAAATCGAGGAACTCAGCAACCCCAAGCTGCGGCCCGGCAAAAAAAGCCTGTCGCCCGACCAGATCGCGGTCAAGCAGACCGTGCTGGCGCTGCTCGACGCGGTGCGCGACGAATCCGGGCGCGACGCCGCGGTTCGCCTGGTGCTGGAGCCGCGCAGCTCGCGCATCGACGTCGCCGAGTTCGTCAACACCCTGCTGGCACGCACCAGCCTGGAGGCGAGCGTGCCGGTCAACCTCGTGGTCATCGGCCGCGACGGCAAGCCGCGGCAGAAAGGACTGCTCGACATCCTGCGCGAGTGGGTCGCGTTCCGCCGCGACACCGTGCAGCGCCGCAGCCACCACCGCCTGCAGCAGGTCGACGAGCGCATCCACATTCTCGAAGGCCGGCAGCAGGTGCTGCTCAACCTCGACGAGGTCATCGACACCATCCGCAACAGTGACGACCCCAAGCCGGCGCTGATCGCGCGCTTCCATCTCACCGACGCGCAGGCCGAGGACATCCTGGAAATGCGGCTGCGGCAGCTGGCGCGGCTGGAAGCCATCCGCATCGACAAGGAACTGCAGGGATTGCGCAACGAGCAGTCCGAGCTGCGCAAACTGCTGGCCGACGACAAGGCGATGACCCGCCGGCTGATCGCCGAAATCGAGGCCGACGCCAAACAGTTCGGCGACGAGCGCCGCACCCTGATCCAGCCCGAGCAGCGCGCGGTGGCCGAAGTCAAGGTGATCGACGAGCCGGTGACGGTGATCGTGTCGCAGAAAGGCTGGCTGCGCACGCAAAAAGGCCACGAGGTCAACGCGCAGACGCTCGCTTTCAAGCCCGGCGATGCGCTGTATGCGACCTTCGCCTGTCGCAGTGTCGACACCGTCGCGGTGCTGGGTAGCGACGGCCGGGCGTATTCCTTAGACGTGGCCGATCTGCCGGGCGGGCGCGGCGACGGCCAGCCGGTCACCGCGTTCATCGATCTGGCGCCTGGCACGCAGGCAGTTCACTTCGTCGCCGGCAGTAAAACGCAGCGACTGCTGCTGTGGACCGCGCAGGGCTACGGCTTCACCTGCACGATCGGCGACCTGACCAGCCGCCAGCGCGGCGGCAAGACCTTTGTGCAGATGGAGGCTGGCGACAGCCTGCAGCGCCCGCTGCTGCTGGCTGCCGATGCCGCGGACGCGCCGGCGGGACGGCTGGCGCTGCTCGGCGCGCAAGGCCGGCTGCTGTTGTTTCCAGCCGCCGAAGTCAAAACCCTGGCGCGCGGCGGTCGCGGCGTGACGCTCATCGGCCTGGACGCCGGCGAACAGGCCATCAGCGCCGTGCAACTGCCTGCCGATCGCGACCCGCTGGTCGTCAGCGGCACCGGGCGTGGCGGCGCAGCACGCAGCGTCACCCTCGGCCCCGCGCAGCTCGCCGCTTTCGCCGGCAAGCGCGGCCGGCGCGGCCGCAGGCTGGAGCTGACGTTCAAGCCCGAGCGGCTGGCGCCGGCCTGAGCCGTCGCTGCGCTCAGGGGGCGCTCAGGGAGCGATTTCGGCGATCAGTTCGATGTCCACCGCGGCGCCCAGCGGCAGTTGCGCCACACCGAACGCGCTGCGCGCGTGCGCGCCACGCTCGCCGAAAACCTGCGCGATCAGCTCGGACGCGCCGTTGACCACCAGATGATGCTCGGTGAACGTCGGCGCGGAGTTGACCAGGCCCAGCAGCTTGACGATGCGCCGCACTCGTTCCAGGTCGCCCACGGCAGCCTGCAAGGTGCCCAGCAGATCGATGGCGATGGCCCGCGCCGCCAGTTTGCCGGTGGCCGTGTCCATATCGGTGCCGAGCTGCCCGGTCCATACGGCGCCGTCGCGCTTGGCGATATGCCCGGACAAAAACACCAGATTGCCCGTCTGCACAAAAGGCACGTAGGCCGCAGCCGGGGTGGATACGGGAGGCAGGCTGATGCCCAGCCGTTCGAGGGTTTGCGCGATCGACATGACGTTCTCCAGACAAAAACCGCAGTGTAGGGCGTGAAATAGCCCGGAGAAAAAAGCGGGGCGCAAGGCCCCGCCAAACACTGCTTGGAGGAAATCTGGACTGCCGGTCAGCCGATCTGCACCGGAACGAAAATGCGGTTGCTGCCGCGCTGGATGAGCAGCGCGACCGATTTGCCGGCGTTTTTCAGGATCTGGCGCACCTGCTCGATGCTGCTCACCGACTTGCCGTCGACGGCGATCAGAATGTCGCCGGGCTGGATGCCGGCTTCTTCCGCCGGGCCGCTGACACCTTCGATCAGCAGGCCGTGCGACACACCGGCCTGCTGCTCCTCGCTGGCGTTGAGCGGACGCACCACCAGCCCGAGTCCGCCGTGCTCGCCGTGCGTGCCCTGCCCCGCAGCCGCCAGCGTGACGTTGTCGCTGAAATTGCCCAGCACCGCGGTGACGTTCTGCTCCCTGTGGTCGCGCCATACCCCCAGCGTCACCTTGCTGCCTGGAGCGGACAGGCCGATCATCATCGGCAGATCGGCCGAGTCGTTCACCGGCTGGCCGTTGACGCTCAGGATGATGTCACCCGGCCTGAGTCCGGCCTTGGCCGCCGGGCTGTCTTTTTCCACCTGCGCCACCAGCGCGCCGCGCGGGGTCTGCAGGCCGAACGACGTCGCCAGATTTTGCGTCACTGTCTGCACCGCGATGCCAAGCCGCGCATGTTCGACCTTGCCATGCTCGATGATCTGCTTGGCCACACGCTCGGCCACGTTGATCGGGATGGCGAACGACAGCCCCTCGAAGGCGCCGGTCTGGGTGAAGATCTGCGAGTTGATGCCGACGACTTCGCCCTTGGTGTTGAACAGCGGGCCACCGGAATTGCCGGGGTTGACGGCGACGTCGGTCTGGATGAACGGCACCATGCTGTCATCGGGCAGCGAGCGACTCTTGGCGCTGACGATGCCCGCCGTCACCGTGTTGTAAAAGCCGTAGGGCGAGCCGATGGCCAGCACCCAGTCGCCCGGCTCCAAGTTGTTCGGGTTGCCCAGACGCACCGTGGGCAGGTTGGTCGCCGGAATCTTGATCACCGCGATGTCGGTCTTGGTGTCATACCCCAGGACCTTGGCCTTGTAGGTGCGGTGGTCGGTGAGCGTCACCCGCACCGAGCTCGCCCCTTTGACGACGTGCGCATTGGTCAGGATCAGGCCGTCGGAGCTGATGATGAAGCCCGAGCCCAGCCCCTCGGTGGGAACGACGCGCTGCTGCCCGTTGTTGAACTGCTGGAAAAAGCGGAAGAACGGGTCGTTCTGGAACTCCTTGGGAATTTGCTGCTGCACCGTCTCCCGGGTTTCCCCCTTGACGTTGATGTGCACCACCGCCGGGCCGTAGGCCTTGACGATGGAAGCGAAGTTCGGCGCGTTGGTCGCCACGCTGGTCATGGGGGCGGCCGGCGGGTTGTTGAACAGCGGCACCACCTTGTGGTTCATTTCCACCTGCGGCGCCTGCTCGGCGTAGCTGAACTGGTACGCCAGCGTCCCCGCGCCGGCAATGATCCCCGCCGCCGCCAGCGCCGCCCACAGCTTGCGGGAGAGTTGCGATGTTGTGGTTTGCATGAATGCCTCCGAAACGAAACCAACGAATTGCGATGGTGGAATGTTCGCAGTGCTGCCTTAGACTCGGCTTAAGCCATCGAACGAGGTCCGCCATGTCCCCATCTGCCGTCCTGCGCCCTGCCAGTGTGCTGTTGGCCGTCTGTCTGTCCACCGCCGCCGTGCTGGCGCAGACTGCCGCCGCGGAACCTGCGGCGATCGTCGAACTGCAGGCCACGGCGCAGACTGAGGTCAGCCCCGATCTGGCGGTGATGACCTTGGCGGTCGAACGCAGCGGCAGCGATGCCGCCGCGCTGACCGCACAGGTCAGCCAGGCCTTGCAGGCGGCGCTGCAGCGTGCCCGCGCAGTCGGCGCGGTGCAGGCCGCCAGCGGCGGTTTCAGCACCCAGCCGCAATGGAAAACGGTAGACGGCAAGCCGCAGCGCGACGGCTGGATGGTGCGCGCCACGCTGCTGCTCAAATCCCGCGACGTCGATGCGCTGGGCAGGCTGGCGGCGCAGTTGGCGCAGCAGGGCCTGCTCATCGAGTCCAGCGCGTTCGAGGTCTCGGCGGGCCTGCGCGAGCGCGAGGGAACCGCGCTCATCCAGACCGCGATCGCCCGCTTCCAGGGCAAGGCGGCCATCGCGGCACGCGCGCTGGGTGAAGCGCACGCGACCCTGCGCACGCTGCAGATCGGAGCAGTGCAGGAAAGCGCGCCGCCGCCGCGGCCGCTGATGCTGCGCGCTGCCGGTGCGCTGCAGGCCGAGCCAGCCCCCGCCGTGCCGCTGGCGTCGGCACCGGTGACGCTGCAACTCACGGTGCAGGGCAGCGTGCAGCTCACCCCCTGACCGCACAGCCTGTACGGAGTGGTCACGCGGCAGCGCGGGGCGGCGGGCTCCTACAATGGCAGCGCTTGCGCTGTCTGCTCCCGGTATGCCTGCCCCCCTCATCCAGCCAGAATTCGTCCTCACCCTGTCGTGCCCGGATGCTCCGGGCATCGTGCACTCGGTATCCGGGCTGCTGTACCAGGCCGGGTGCAACATCATGGACTCGCAGCAGTACGGCGACGCCGATACCGGGCTGTTTTTCATGCGGGTGCATTTTTCCGCACCGGCGCATTTGCAGGATGCCGCGCAGTTCGCCCTGCTGTTCGCCGACGTGCGCCAGCGTTTTGACATGCAGGCGCAGTTCCACGATTTGCGCGTGCGCCCCACCGTGGTCATCGCCGTCAGCCAGCACGGCCACTGCCTCAACGATCTGCTCTACCGCTGGAAGGCCGGGCAGCTGGCCATGCACATCGGCGCTGTCGTGTCCAACCACACCACGTTCGCCGACCTCACCCGCAGTTACGGGCTGGAGTTTCACCACCTGCCGCTGCCCGCAGGCGCGGACGCGCAAGTCCGGCGCGCACAGGAGCAGGCCATCGCCGCGGTGATGCAGCAGTGCGGCGCCGATCTGCTGGTGCTGGCGCGCTACATGCAAATCCTCAGTCCCGAGTTCTGCGACACCCTGGCCGGGCGGGCGATCAACATCCATCACTCGTTCCTGCCCAGCTTTAAGGGGGCGCGGCCTTACGCCCAGGCCTACGCCCGCGGCGTCAAACTCATCGGCGCCACGGCGCATTACGTCACCGCCGACCTGGATGAAGGCCCGATCATCGAGCAGGATGTCGAGCGGGTCGATCACACCATGAGCGCTGCCGACCTCACCGCCGTCGGCCAGGATGTGGAAAGCGTCGTGCTTGCCCGTGCCGTGCGCTGGCACGTGGAGCACCGCATTTTGCGCAACGGCCACAAAACCGTGGTGTTCCGCTGAGACGGCATCTGTCCCGAGCCCTGCCATGCCCCGTCGCAAACTTCCGCCGCAAACCCCCTGGACCAACACTCCCGACGACGTCGAGGCCGCGTTCTACGACACCCTGACCAGTGGCAACGTCGAGGCGCTGATGTCGCTGTGGGCCGAAGACGAAGACATCTGCTGCATCCACCCGGGCGGGCAGCGGCTGGATGGCCACGCCGCGGTGCGCGACAGCTTTGCCCAGCTGCTCGCCGGCGGTGGCCTGCAGATCAACGCCGAAGTGCAGCATCGCTGGCACAGCATGAGCAGCGCCGTGCACAGCGTGGTCGAGCGCATGCAAGTGGAGGTCGATGGCCAGACGCAGTGGGGTTTCGTCCTCGCCACCAATGTGTTCGTCCACACCCCGGCAGGCTGGCGCCTGGTGTTGCACCACGCCAGCCCGGGCGTGCCGCAAACCCCGCTGGACATCATCCTGCCCGGCGACGTGCTGCACTAAGGTCTTGCGGACAGATCAGCCACCCGATGCCAATGGCCGCAACGCCGGCTTTTCCGCTTTACTCGCCGCCGCGCTGGCTGCCCGGCGGACAGTTGCAGACCGTCGTGCCGGCGCTGCTGTCGCGCACCGGCTGGCCGGCTGCGGCGCTGCGGCGCCAGCGTTGGTCCACCCCGGATGGCGATTTCATCGACGTCGACTGGCTGGCTGCTCCCGCCGCCCCCGACGCCCCGCTCCTCGTGCTGTTCCACGGCCTGGAAGGATCGTCGCGCAGCCATTACGCGCAGGCGTTGCTGGCCGCCTGCGCCGCCGCGGGCTGGCAGTGCGCCGTGCCGCACTTTCGCGGCTGCTCGGGCGAAGACAACCTCGCCCCGCGCGCCTACCACAGCGGCGACTGGGCCGAAATCGACTGGATCCTGCAGCGCTTCGCCCGGCAGCAGCCCCACACGCCGCTGTTCGCTGCCGGCGTGTCGCTCGGCGGCAATGCCTTGCTGCGCTGGGCGCAGGAACGCGGCGACGATGCCGGCCGCTGGGTACAGGCCATGGCTGCGGTCAGCGCGCCACTCGATCTGGCCGCAGGCGGCCAGGCCATTTCCCGCGGTCTGAGCCACGCGCTGTACACCCGCCTGTTTTTGCGCACCCTCAAACCCAAGGCGCTGCGCATGATCGCGCGCCATCCCGGACTGGCCGACGCCCGGCGGGTGCGCCAGGCACGCGACCTGCATGCGTTCGACGACGCCTTCACCGCGCCGGTACACGGCTTTCGCGACGCCGACGATTACTGGTCACGCGCGTCGAGCAGGCCGCATTTGCACCGCCTGCGTCTGCCCACCTTGATCCTCAACGCGCGCAACGACCCGTTTCAGCCGGCGGCGGTGCTGCCCGGCGCCGGCAGCACCTCCTCCTGGGTGCGGCTGGAGCAACCGGCGCACGGCGGGCATGCCGGCTTTGCCCAGGGCGGCCCGCCTGGTACGCTGCAATGGCTACCGCAGCGCCTGCTGCACTTTTTCCGCCACGGAGTCTGACACCGCATGGATGCTGCCGTTGTCCGCGCCATGGCACGCTGGCCGAATGTGCCGCGTTGCACCGGCTGGCTGGCGCTCGATCAGCGCGGCCAATGGTGGCTGCGCGACCAGGTCAGCAGCCCGGTCTGGCCGCGACGCGCCGACGGTCTGCTCGACAAAACCGGCGCGGGGCCGGTCCTGCACACCGGGCTGGCGGCATTCATCGGCCGCAACTACGCCGCAGACCCCAGCGGGACCTGGTATGTGCAAAACGGGCCGCAGCGCGTGGACGTGACGCTGGAAACCGCGCCGTGGATTCTGCGCCTGCAGCACGATGCCGCGCTGGGCTGGCAGGTGCAGACACACACCGGGGCGAACGCCACGCCCGCCGCCGTCTGGCTCGACGCGCAGGGCCGTATCTGGATGCAGACCTCCGTGGGCCCTGGCTTGCTGCACAGCAACGACGTGCCGCTGTTGGCTGCCCACCTCGACGCCGCAGGCAGCAGCCTGCACCTGCCGGGGGCCGCACCGCTGCCGGTGCACGAATTCAGCGGCAGCGCGGCAGAGCGGTTTGGGTTTCAGCCCGATCCGCCAGCCTGAGGCGCGGCGCCGCGGGCGGCGTCACGCCTCGCCAGAGCCTCCCTGCCGTGCGCGGCAGGCCGTGTGCCGCTCATTTCGACTGGGACACCATGTAATCGACTGCGGCCTTGACCGCATCGTCACTCGCCGTCGATCCGCCCTTGGGCGGCATCACGCCGCGCTTGCCGGTGTAGCCGTGGATCGCGCGGTCGTACAGCACCGCCTCGCCCTGCGCGATGATCGGCGCCCAGGCCGCTTTGTCACCCACCTTCGGCGCACCGGCGACGCCGGCACCGTGGCAAGCCACACAGGTCGATTCATACAGCGATTTGCCATCGGCCTTGACCGCGGCAACCGGCACCGCCGCACCGCTGCCGCCCCCCGCCGGGGCTGCGGCCGCCGAAGCCGCGGGTGCCGCGGCGGTGGACATCGACGCTGCATTCTGCTGCGCCGCCGCCTGGCTGCTGGCGGCCACCGCCACCGACGCCACCGGCGCCACCCGCGCATCGACGGCAGCGGTCGACAGCGCATCCGACCCGGCTGGCGGCTCGTTGCTGCTGCCGATGTAATACGCGATGAGCAGCAACAGCACGATGGGGATGATGAAACCAATGCCCATGACGACCAGGATTTTGCGCAGTGTCGGCGCAAACGGCAGATCGGGCACGTCGGTGCTGTCGGCGGGAACGGGTTGGGTATTCGAGTGCGGTGCGCTCATGGTGGTGCAGAGAGTGAATGGAAGTTCAAATCGACAGCGCACATGATATGCGCAGCACATGATTCATCGACCGGGTCAACCCCAAGCACGCCACGCACCGGTTTTGAATTTGATTTGGATCACTCTGCATTGCACTTGCCGCCGCCGTGAGCCACGCTGGCGTCATGTAGTCAAGGATTTGCTCTACCCGTCTCGCCAGCCGCAGGCTCGCCGCAGGAAACAGGGTAGAATGTTGCGTTCAGCTGCTCATCGCAGTTGCCGTGCGCCCGTAGCTCAGTGGATAGAGTATTGGCCTCCGAAAGCACGGGTCATCGGATTGCAGGGATTTAAGATGACCTCTGCTCTTTTGCCCGCACAGATTGTTTTGCGTCCGTAGCTCAGTGGATAGAGTATCGGCCTCCGAAGCCGAGGGCCGCTGGTTCGATTCCAGCCGGACGCACCATTACATCTGAAAAATCAATCACTTATAGATTGATGACCGACTTCGTTGCAGATCGGTGACTGGACACGAACTCCGGCAAAGCACCCCCAGCACGACTGCACAGCGGGCAGCTGCCCTTCGCGGGCCCAGAAAAAAGCAATACTCAACTGCGCGACCGCTTCGCCGCGCGTGCCCAAACCGTGCCCATCTTGTGCCCACGTCGTGCCCACCGTGAATTTGCCCTGGCCCATTCGATCCACCTTTCGAGGTTTGCTCCTCGTGCCCATCTGGAACGGGCAAGCCAATCCAGAGAGTCATGAACAACCCAGTCTGCTGGCCACGATGCGCAAGGCGTGACTCGCTACGATCCGCGTCATGCGTGTTCTGACCTACAAAGGCCTTGATCCGGGCCGCCACAAAGTCGCGCTCAACCGGCTGTGTCAAACCATCGCCGCAGAGGATTGGCGTTCAGCCCACATCAAGAAGCTCCACCCCAGCCCCTACTGGCGTGCCAAGTTGTCTGACGCCGACCGTGTGCTCCTGCAATTTCTGCGCGCAGGAAGCGAGACTGTCTGTCTGATGCTGGAGATCATCGCCAACCATGCCTATGACAAATCCCGGTTCCTGCGCGGCGCGGTTGTCGATGAGGCCAAAATTGACTCGCAAGCTGTGGCCGATCGACCTGCCATCGAACGGGACAGCGCCCAGGCCCCCGCTTTGCGCTGGGTCGGCCCGAACAGCCAGCGCTTTGAACTGCTGGACAAGCCCATCGTCTTCGATCCCGAACAGGACGCCGCGCACCAGCAGACGCTGCCCGCATTGATCATCGGTTCGGCCGGCTCCGGCAAAACCGCGGTGACCCTGAGTCGTTTGCGCGAGCAAGCCGGCGCCGTGGCCTATATCACCCAATCGGCCTATCTGGCCCAGTCGGCGCGCGCCCTGTTCGAGGCGCATGGCTTTGTCAATCCGCAGCAGCAGCCGCTGTTTCTGAGTCTGCGCGACTACATCGACACCCTGCGCATTCCCTCGGGTCGAGAGGTGACTTTCGTCGCCTTTGCCGCCTGGCTGGCGCGGCGCCGCCACGAGCTGCGCGGCCTGCCACCAGAACTTGACGCCCACGCCCTGTTCGAGGAGTTTCGCGGCGTGCTTGGCGCAGCAGCCTCCGGGCCCCTGGATCTGGACGCGTACCAGAGCCTGGGCATCCGGCAGTCGCTGGTCCCGCCCGAGTTACGCGCGACGACGCATGCGTTGTTTATCAAGTATCGCCAATGGCTCGGTGAAGAAGGCTTGTTCGATCTGAACCTCGTCGCCCATGCCCTGCGCCCCCTGGTGCAGCCGCAATTCGACTGCGTGGTGGTCGACGAGGTGCAAGATCTCACCCCGGTGCAACTCGATCTGATTCTCGCCAGCCTCAAACAGCCAGGGCAGTTCTTGCTCTGTGGGGACGCGCATCAGATCGTTCACCCCAACTTTTTTTCGTGGGCGGCGGTGCGCGCCCTGTTTCGCGAAGTTGGAGCCGATCAGACTGGGCAACAGGTCATCCGCATCTTGCAGAGCAATTTCCGCAACGCGCAGGCCATCACCCGTCTGGCCAATGACTTGCTGCGCATCAAGCATGCGCGCTTCGGCTCGGTCGACCGGGAGAGCAATCATCTGGTGCGTAGCACGGCGGCAAGCGTCGGCGAGGTGCGCCTGCTGCCCGCAAAAGAGGCGGTGCTGCGCGATCTCGACGCCGTCAGCCGGGCATCGGTGCACCATGCCGTCATCGTGCTGCGTGATGAAGACAAGGCCGCCGCGCGCGAACACCTGCGCACGCCGCTGGTGTTTTCGGTGCACGAGGCCAAAGGGCTGGAATACTCGCATGTGATCCTGTTCCAACTGGTCAGCGGCCAGCGCGGCGCTTACGCCGAGTTGTGCGAAGGCGTGACTGCCGACGCGCTGCAGGTGGAGGAACTGGCCTGGTCCCGGGCGCGCGACAAGACGGACAAATCGCTCGAACTGTTCAAGTTTTACATCAACGCGCTCTATGTTGCCGTCACCCGTGCGGTCGAGTCGGTGACGCTGGTCGAGTCCGATGTCCGACACCCCTTGTTCGGCCTGCTCGGACTGCAGGAGAAAGCTTCCGTCGGTGGGCTTGCGCGAACCGAATCGACCCGCCAGGAATGGGAGATGGAAGCGCGCAAGCTCGCGCTGCAGGGCAAGGAGGAGCAGGCACGCGCCATCCGCGACACCTTCCTGGCCAGCAAGCCGGTTCCGTGGACGCCGTGGACACGTGCGTTCATCGAAGACCTCCTCCCCAAGGCCCTCGACCGCCGTCAGCCGTCGAACAAACCGCGGCAGGCCCTACTCGATTACGCCCTCTGGCATGGTCAACACCGCTGGATCGAGCGCCTGGCCACCGAAGCCGGGTTCGCTCAGGCCAGAAGCATTGCCCCCGATGGCGTCTATCCCGTGCGGGAGTCGCGCATCCGCGTTCCTGAGTGGGATCGGCAAGCGGATTTTGCCCAGCGCGCCTGGCTGGCCACCCGCCAACGTCTGCTCCAGCCGTATTCGGGCAGCGCAATCAAGGACATGCTCCGCCAATGCGACGTCCATGGCATCGACCACCGCACCCCGACGGGCGCGACCGTGCTGATGATGGCAGCAAAGGCTGGCAATCTGGCGCTGGTCGATGCGTTACTGGCGCGGGGCGCCGATCCGGCTGTCCGCGACGAATTCGGCCATGACGCCTGGTTGTTTGCTCTGAGCCGAGCCATTGATGACCCCGCTTTTGCGCAACGTGCTCTGGGACCACTGATCGACCGCATCGCGCCGTCGGCCCTGGACGTCCAGACCGACGGGCGTCTCGTGCGTCTGGAGCATGGACAGGCGGAGTATTGGATTCTCAGTCTGATGCTGGCGGGCTTGAAGACCCTGTCATCACGGGCGACGCCCAAGAGCCTGCCGCCGTACAAGTATGCCCGCGGCTTTTTTGCCGACATGCTGCTCGACGTTCTGCTGAACCTGCCCGAATCAGTCTGGCCAGCGCACCGACGCAAACGCAGCCATGTCAATCAGGTGCTGGCGCGCGCCGAGGTGCAAAGCAACTACCGCCCGGCACGGCGCCTGTGGACGCGCACGACGAATGGGCACTACGTACCCAATGCGGACATGCTGCTGCGCGCCGGGTCGGATGCGCAAACATGGGTACCTGCTGTTCAAGTACTCCAAGTCGATTGGGTCGTGCGCGGCACAGCAGAGGACAGCGCTTAGTGGACGTTGCCGTGGAAAGATCAGCCTCCCAGGAATGAGGACACACGCCGAAGTTGCATTTTTGCGACAGTCCGTGCAGCAATCTCTGGCGGGATCGTGCGCCAGACTGTCGTCGTGCTGCAATGACGCCAAATCGTTCTGCAGCACGCGACATGTCCTGGACTCAGCACACTCTGACGCTGCGGCAGATCGCTGAAGAGCATCCGGCGGTCACAGCCTTTCTGACCGAGATCGGTTTACCGCCACCACGGCTCCCCGACCTGCCAATCCCCTTGGATGATCGCGCACGCGCCGCGCTGCTGCGTCTTGCCGACATCGCTCCAATCCGCGTCGTCCCCACACGCTCGGAAAGCACCGAGCCCACTTACCGCGTTGTCGGCGGTATCCGCACCATCCGGTTTTTATCCAGCATGATGGGGCCGCAGACGACTGTACCTGTCTGGGTCGCTCAGGGGCGACTCACTGCCGCAGACATCAGAGAACTGCTGACGGCCGAACTGCTTCTCTCACCAGCTCTGACTGGCTACGGTCGGCAGGATCTCGTTGCAATCGGCTGCGCGTGGACGAAAGTCCGAGAGTGTGCCGACGCTGTCAATCTCATTCCGGACTGGTCCGTTCGCCATCTGGCCAAGTTTTACCGCGTAACGGAACAACGTCTCACGAGCCCCCGAGCAGTAGCCAAACCATTGCCTGTTGAGCCGTCGGCACAGGAGAAAACAACAGACACGAAATGAGCTGCAGATGAGTCGTAAAGCCCACGTTTTTGTCTCTCCGAATCGCAGCCCCGCGCACTTGGCCCTGCGGCTCGCTGCTCGACAGGCGCAACAGGACGAGGAGGCGCTGCGCGATCTTCTTTGGCTCATCAACGCCCCCGACACCCTGATCGGCCTTGCGAGAATTTGCGAAAACATCTGCGCAATCACTGCGGGTCTGAAAACGCAATGGATGCCGATCGCGCCAGAGGGCCTACTCGATACAGTGCTGCGCCTGGAGGCGCCTGCGCAATGGGTTGCCAGTTCGGCGTCGGAACTGACTTCACTGTCGGCAGATTTGGCGGCAATCGTCTTGACACGCGCATCGGGCTTGAACCCGCTGCTTACCTCGGCAGCGTCCAGACACCCATTGGCAACTGCGCTGTGGCACATCGCCGAGTCACCTGCTCGACGCCAACGCTACCGATTTCTGCAGGCACACTTATTGGTCGCCTGTGTGAATGAGACGGCCCAAAAACTCAGTTCTCGTGCCATCTATGAAGAGTATGAGGGCAAAGAATTGCTTCGCGCCATGCCCAATAGTCCCTATCCGGCAAGCTTGGCTGTGCGGGATTGGAGCAGGGAAAGCGACTTCGGCATCTGGCTTGAACAGCTGCCCGTGCTGGACTTGACTGAGGAATTTGTCAAAGCAGCCAATCTCATCCGGATCGAGAACCAGGACGTGGTTAAACGCCTGCGCGATCTCACGACATTTCTTGAAAAAACCACCGGGCAACGCAAGTGGATCCTGCGCAAGTCGTCCTCTCACGGAGGCAAAGGCGGTAACCCGCTGGTGACCGGCTACATCGAGGCAGGACCAGGAATTTTCGTGGACACCTTGCCACTGACTGACCCACAAGACACGGATATGTTGTGGGGCGACCTCAATCAGGTCAGCGATCTGCAGCAAAGCCAGCAGGAACAAAACGCTCTGCTTGATCTCGACCTCGACCCGGAAGAGGATCAGGACGAGGACACTCTTTTTCTCGGATCCTGGCTCGACAAAGAAGACGACACTGCGAACCCGACCGTGACCACGGGTCAAATTCGCCATGTCCGCCTGGAAAATCAACTGTTGCCGTGGGCATATGAAGGGCTTGGGATCGAGGAGATTGGAAATCTGCTTCTCGTGCTTTCCGAAAGAGGGCAGGCAATACCTGACGGTGCTGACCTCACAGGCGAACAACGCGATGCATTAGAGACCATGGCCCTGTTGGAGACCATGCTGTGGACTGGGTCTGACCTGGATCGCGCAAGAGGACTGCAAGTGATAACACCCCGATCGCGCATGGCAGATGCACCGCTCGTCTTGGAATTCGATCCAAACAATGCGCAACCTCCCGCTTGGATCATCCGCGCCCGAGTCGCGCGTCGGCAGCAGCGTCAGTCGCATCCCGACGATCTAGTGCGCACAGATTTTCTCCGCTTGCCCATTCGGTGGGGCTCCATACTCTGCATCAGAAAGTGGCTGAAAACACTCGATTGGCCCCCTGCCAACTCGCCAGAACCCTTGCGGACCTTTACCCGAAGGCCTCTCACTTACCGTGATCTAGTGACAGATTTTCTTCGGCAGGTTGTCGACCCCAGTCAGCGCGTCACGGCGCACAAGATCGGCCAGACTCTTTTCTTTGCGCTTGTCCATCGGGGAGCAGACATCGCCCTGACCAACAGCTTTCTTGGTCCCGACGATTACCGCCTGGCGCGCGTGCGCCTGTTTTATTCCGCGCCGAAGGTGGCCCGAGTCATCGATCACTATGAGCGGGCTTGCGATGCCTTGTGGGCGCAGGCGAAATACGCAATGCAGCGGCCCATGGCGCCGCAACGTGCACAAGGCTCAACTGCCACCGATTTTCGCCATTTGCGCGGCCGCCCGATGCCCGGTTTTCACCAAGTCAAGACGGCGATCCAGACTATCAAGAAAAGACTCCGCGCCCTGGACCTCGTCGATCAATCCAGCGTGATCGACTACAGCAATCTCTACACGCTCTATACCGTCTGGCAGTTCGAATTTGCCACGGGATGTCGCGCCATCCGCACGCCTTACCTCGCACCGAATCGGGTGGACGTGATCACCGGTTTTGCAAGCTGGGCCGACAAAGATGACGGCTCTGATCATAAACGGCGCTTGATCTGGGTTCCGCCGGACATCTTGGCGCACATGCACTTGCACCGACAATTCTGGGATCGCATGCATCGCAGCGTACCCACCCTACGCGGCGATTCCGCACCCTGCCGTTTTTTCGCCGATAGCTGGCAGATCCAGGAAGTTCGACCCCAAACCTTGCTCATCCACAAAAAACCCTTCCTGGATTTCGGTGCGAATATGCATCGTCACTTTATGCGTGAAGCCCTACTTGACCGGGGTGCAGAGCAGGAAATCGTCGATGCCTTCATGGGCCACTGGTCTTTTGGCGAGGAACCGTGGCACCCGCTATCCAGTCTGTCGCCGCAGGATTATGCCGACGCCATCGCTCCCTTGATGACTTCCATCCTCAATGAAATCGGATTCGAGCCAATCGCCAGTCGTTACCCCTGAACCTGCCGATTGCAACGCGGTTCCGGCGTCGATCTTGAGTTGGCCTTTGGAAGATTTGCAGATCAGAGGGCCACAAAAGGAAAAATTTGAAGCCCTTCGGGCCTGGATAGTCCGTTCTGATCTGACTGCAGCCCGTGCCCTGGTCGATCCCGAAAGCGCTGCGTCGGCGCAACTGACCGACCACACCATGCGTGAACTGGAGCATGCGGTCATCGCCCGGTTCCGGCCTCTACGCGAGGCTGCCCAGATGCTGCGCCTGTTGCAGCGCGGCGTGGATTGGCTTCGCGTCACTGGCAAAGCACACTTCCCTCCTCTTCGGGCTCCTGTTGTGATCAAACGCCCTGCGAGTCCTTTTCGTGAGGATACGGTTGAATTGATTGGCCGTGTGCGAATCTGGCGGGACGCACTTTTGTATGCCGGCCAATCAGCCTCGGATGCAGCAGACATTCTCGGATGCCTGCTGATGAGCGCGCAGCTTTTCGGCGCCGCATTACACCCGCACGTGCTGGGTGGCATCCTGCGCAGCGTACTGCAAGAAGACGTCAGTCCCTTCCATGGAGATCAATGGCCAGGTGTGGCCATGAGCCTGCGGTTCAGAGGACAGGATGCAGCCGAATTCCGCCGCTGGCGACCCGACCTGCTGACACTGTGCTGGATGGCTCGGTGGGCCAGAGCGCGGCGCGCTACTCCAACATTTACCCACGCGTTACGTGAGGCAGCAGTCAACGCTGCAAAGACTGCAGCGCAGGAAGAAAAATTGTTGTGGACGCTTATTGCTCCATGGTTTGGGCGGCACGTTCAATCGCCTTTTCGCCCACGATCTCTGCCAGCTTGCATGGTCGCTGTGCGTCGTCATTGGGCGATGCAATTGCCGGGCGTCTTGCTTGGTTATGCTGATCGAACCTGGGTGTCACATGCCCTTCAACCTCATGCCTGGTCACGCATTTACAGTGTTGCCTTGCCTTCCTCGCCATCCAGCCGGGATGCCGTTCGCACAGAGCGCAGCGAGACTGAGGCAGAGA
>JAJZAQ010000097.1 GCA_021799355.1 Pseudomonadota bacterium | reverse complement strand
AGCTCGTCGCCCAGGGCGCGACGCTCGAAGAGTCCCACCGCGACGGCCGGCGCTACACCTTGATCGCCGGCCACCAGCGTCTGCCCATCAGTGCGGCCCTCGGCGTCAAGCTCGAACGCGAGGGGTTTATCCGCCCGCTGTGCCGCCTCAGCGGCAAGACGCTCTGGGTGGCGAGCACCTGAAATCTGCCGGCTGTCGAGCAATCGGCAGTCGACAATATCCAGCTTGCAGATCGAACCGGAAGGAGAAGGACGATGTCATTCATGACGGGGGTGTATGTCACTGCCGCGCTGGCCATACTCTGCATCCTGGGGAGCGTGCTGTTCGTGATGCGCCTGGCGGAGCGGACGCAACAGGAGAACCAGCGCCGCAACCAGCACCGCAGGATTGGGGTTCCAGCCGAGATCCTCGAGGCGCTCGGGGTCGAAGCCGGGGATACCTTGGCCTGGGAGGTCGGGGAGGATGGGACGGTGCGCGTGCGCCGGGCGGAACGCGCGGCGAAGGCGTCGGAGCGCACGTGATACGCCAGGGCTTCCCACGGCCGCAGCGCCTACCCGTGAGTCCAGCGCTGGCCCTCAAGCTCGGACGCGAAGGGCATATTCGCTCTTTGTGTGCCGTCTCAGCGGCGAAACGCTGTGGGTGACGAGCGCCTGAAGCGCCGCGCGAGCGAGGCGGTCGCCCGCACGGCCGACCCCAGACGTTCAACCACGTCGTACCGTCAAGACCGCGGCCGAGTCCGAGTCCGACAAGCTTGGCCACAGACCTGAGCCGCCGCCCGGGCGCGACTTGCATCGTGCAGATCGCATGCTGTGATGGTGATCACCAACCTTTTTTGGAGATGTGATGGATGCCTCCCTCCCTACGGGGATTGAGACAGGAGCACGGAGATGAACGCGCAGCCGTTCGGGAGTGGCCTTGCTGCCAGGGTGGCGGGGTGGGTCCCCGAGTGGAGACGGCATCGATGTGCCCAGGGCGTGATAGACCACGGTCTTCACAAACACCATCGGGGACCCGAGATGAATCGTAAGACTGGCATGAACGCGGGGCAAATCATCGGCACGATCGACGGCATGCAGGTCGTCGGGTTGGACATTGCCAAGCAGGTGTTCCAGATGCACACGGTGGACAACGCCACGGGGGAGATCGTGGGCGTGCAGATCAAGCGTGCCAAGGTGCTGGAGCATTTCGCCAACCGGGCGCGGTGCTTGATCGGCATCGAGGCCTGCGGCGGGGCGCACCACTGGGCGCGCGAGCTGCGCGCGCTGGGCCACGAGGTGCGGCTGCTGCACGCCCAGGCGGTGCGGCCGTTCGTGTCGGGCAACAAGACCGATGCGGCGCACGCGCGGGCGATCTGGCTGGCGGTGCAGCAGCCGGGCACCAAGTTCGTGGGCGTGAAGTCGCTGGCACAGCAGGCCACGCTGACGTTGCACCGCCAACGCGAGCTGTTGATGAAGATGCACGTCATGCAGACCCACGCGCTGCGCGGACTGCTCTACGAGTTCGGCGCCGTCTTCTCCAAGGGGACCAAAGCCATGCTGGGCGAGGTCGAGGCGGCTCTGGAGTCGCTCTCGACCAAGCTGCCGCAGATGGTGGCCGACAGCCTGCGCGAGCAGGTACAGCGCATCAAGGCGCTGGGCGAGGACATCGCCGCCATCGAGAAACGTCTGGGAGTGCAGTTGCGCCAGGACGAGGCCATGCGGCGCATCGCCGAGATCCCCGGCGTCGGGGTGCTCACCGCCACGGCGGCGATCGCCACCATGGGCGACGCCCACGCCTTCAGCTCGGCGCGCGAGTTCTGCGCCTGGCTGGGCCTGGTGCCCAAGCCGTGGGGCACGGGCGGCAAGGTGCGCCTGCAAGGCATCTCCAAACGCGGCGACGCCTACGTGCGCACCTTGCTCATCCACGGCGCGCGCTCGGTGCTCATGCACGCCAAGGAACCCGGGCCGTGGTTGGAACAGATCCGGGCACGGCGCCCCAGCAACGTGGTCATCGTGGCCCAGGCGGCCAAGATGGCACGGACGATCTGGGCTGTCACGGCCCGGCAGCAGGAGTACCACAGGGGCTATCGCAGCGTCCGTCCGCAAGCGGTCTGACAGCACGACAGCCGATTCAATCACCCAACCTGACGAAAGGATATGGAACACCTTTGTAGGCGATGAGGCAGCAAGACGCAGCGTGATGTGAACCGGTTGGACCGGGGCAAGCCAAACCTGTATGGTGTGCCGGACTTTAACAGTCCGCCATAGGAGATGAGGCGCTTGTCCGCGAATGACATCGGGGCCAGCAAGTACGCCTGGGCAACCAGGTCGCTTGCAACCAAGGCCGGATATAAGGCAGCAGCCGACTTCTTCACAGCACAACGCTAATTGCCACTTGATCGCCGGGAGGCATCCATATAAGAACACCATGCAAACTGACCTTGCCCGCGCTTTCCGGATCCCATAGCTGAGACCGTTACGCAGCCTGCCTGTTCTGGGCGGCAAGCCAAACCCGTTCGAATTGCATCGGACTGACGTAGCCCAACGACGAATGAAGCCGCCGGTGGTTGTAGAACGTCAGCCAGTCGACGATTTCGTCCATGGCGTCGCGCCGGGTCTTGGAGCGCTTGCCGTGCAGCCGGCCCACCTTGAGCGAGCCCCACAGGCTTGCCTGTATTCAAACACTCAGCAAGGGATCCGGACTTCGGGGGCAAGGTCAAACTCCTATCGATTCCGACGCTGCTTCCCTGCCGCATGCAGGCCTGGCTGCTGGCCGGCGCGACTTGACCCTGGCCCTGTTCTGGAGCGACGCCGCGGCCGGCGTGCGCGGGTGCCGGCGCCTGGTGCAACGCGCGACCCGCGCCGGCCTGCCGCCGCAGCAGGCCAGGCTCCATGCCACACACCGCCTGCTGGCCGGGATGGTCATCGTGACGCTGTGCACCCCGCCTCTGGTCATTGCCCTGGCCGTGGCTGGCGATGTCTTGGTGGGCAGTTCGGCTGAAGGACGCCACCTGCTGCTGGCGCTGAGCCTGGCCAGCGGGCTGCTGTACGGCCATGGGGTGCTGCAACTCGGGCGGGCCGATGCCTGGTGGCGGGCGCTGTATCGCAACGCGAGAATGGCTGTCCAGGCCCTGCTACGAGAACATGGGCCCAAGTGACTCCTACTCCACCAGGATCTTGCCCACCATCCCGGCCTCCATATGACCGGGCATCGTGCATGCAAAGTCGACGGTCCCGGGCTTACCGAAGCGCCAGATCAACTCACCTTTGCCTCCAGGTGGTACGGCGACCATATTGGGCTCGGCTCCATCGGGCATATCAGGCATGGCCGCCATCATCTTTTCGTGCTCCTTGAGCTCGGCCATGCTCCCGATCGTCATCTCGTGCTTGAGATGGCCACGGTTGACCAAAACAAACCGAATGGTTTGTCCCGGCTGCACATGGATAA
>JAJZAQ010000050.1 GCA_021799355.1 Pseudomonadota bacterium | reverse complement strand
AAGCGTGGGGGCGACATTCACCCCGCCGCCGGGCCGTCCCAAGGCGGGGTGGGCCCCCTCGGGGGGCAGCGCAGGCGCGGCAGCGGCAAGCGTGGGGGCGACATTCACCCCGCCGCCGGGCCGTCCCAAGGCGGGGTGGGCCCCCTCGGGGGGCAGCGCAGGCGCGGCAGCGGCAAGCGTGGGGGCATTTCCTCCCCCCCCTCCCCGCCAGTGCACATCGCCCGGTTCGCAGACCCAGACCGCATGACCACGCCGCTGCGCCTGCAGCATCATGGCGTAGGTCGAGTCTTTGTGGATTTTGAAAGACGCGATCGGGTCGGCGATGAACAGCAGGCGCAGGCCGCCCGGGGTCGGGGGCGGCGGGGGCAGGGCGGGCGCAGCGGGCTTCATCCCAGCTCGTTTTCCGGGTCGGTGCGTTCGAGTTCGTAGCTCGCCGCCACCATCGCCAGGCGCGCGACCACGCCGTACATGTAAAAACGGTTGGGCCCGTTGGTGCCCGGCGCCGCCTCGGGATGGGTGACATTGAACTGCTCCTCGAACGCCAGCGGCACGAAGTGCATGCCTGGGGCGTTGAGATTCTCGTCGGGCCCGCGGTCGGCGTGGACACGGTAGAAACCGCCGACGACGTAGCGGTCCATCATGTACACCACCGGCTCGCACACCGCTTCTTGCAGCCGCTCGACGCTGGGCACGCCTTCCTGGATGAGCACCTCGCTGACTTCCAGCCCTTCCTTGACCACGCTCATTTTGTTGCGCGTCTTGCGGTTGAGGTCTTTGACGTCAGCGGCGTCGCGCACCGTCATCACCCCCATGCCGTAGGTGCCGGCGTCGGCCTTGACGATGGCGAAGGGTTTTTCCTGGATGCCGTACTCCTTGTATTTTTTGCGCACTTTGGCCAGCACGCTGTCCACTGCCTCGGCCAGACAGTCCTCACCGTGGCGTTCGTGGAAATTGACCTTGCCGCATTTGGCGAAATACGGGTTGAGCATCCACGGATCGACGCCGATGAGTTTGGCGAATTTTTTGGCGACGTCGTCATAGGCGTGGAAGTGGTTGGACTTGCGCCGCACCGCCCAGCCGGCGTGCAGCGGCGGCAGCAGGTACTGTTCGTGCAGACCCTGCAGGATGGGGGGAATGCCGCCGGACAGGTCGTTGTTGAGCAGAATGGTGCAGGGGTCGAAGTCCTTGAGCCCCAGACGCAGTTTGTTGCGCACCAGCGGCTCGACCAGCAGCTCGCCGCCCGAGGGCAGCTTCAGGTGCAGCGGCTCGGTCACGCTCTCGTCGAGCGAGCCCAGGCGCACGTTCAGCCCGGCCTGGCGGAAGATGCGCATGAGCGTGGCGACGTTTTCCAGGTAAAACGTGTTGCGCGTGTGGTTTTCGGGGATGACCAGCAGGTTTTTCGCTTCAGGGCAGATTTTTTCGATCGCCGCCATCGCTGCCTGCACCGCCAGCGGCATCATGTCCGGCGACAGGTTGTTGAACCCGCCGGGAAACAGATTGGTGTCCACCGGTGCGAGCTTGAACCCGGCGTTGCGCAGATCGACCGAGCTGTAGAACGGCGGGGTGTGCTCCATCCATTCGAGGCGGAACCAGCGCTCGATCGCCGGCTGGGCTTCGAGGATGCGCTGTTCGAGTTCGAGAACCGGATCGCTGCTGGACGTGATGAGGTGCGGAATCATTGTGCTGTCTGCGAATGAGGCAATAGCCCCGATTCTTGCAGACCGCGGGCAAACCTGCTGCGCAAAAAAACCGCCCCGGTATCGGGGCGGTGCGAACATCCCGCTGGCGGGATGAGGAGACGCCGTCCAGCCCGGCAGCGCGTCTGCCGCCCGGCCTTCCGGAAGGAAAAACACTTACAACACTTGCTCGCCGTGCAGGCTGATGTCCAGACCTTCGCGCTCCTGCTCCTCGCTCACGCGCAGGCCGATGACCGCGTCGATGATCTTGAGCAGGATGAAGCTGACGATGGCGTCGTACACGATGGTGATGGCCACGCCCTTGAGCTGGATGAGGAACTGTCCCGGGTTGCCTTCGAGCACCCCAGCGGTGCCGCCGATGGCCTTGACTGCGAACACGCCGGTGAGCAGCGCGCCGACGATGCCGCCGATGGCGTGCACGCCGAAGGCGTCGAGCGAGTCGTCGTAGCCGATCATTTCCTTCATGTACACCGCGGTCCAGAAGCAGATCACCCCGGCAGCGATGCCGATCGCCAGCGCGCCGGTCGGGCCGACGAAGCCCGAGGCCGGGGTGATGGCCACCAGTCCGGCCACCGCGCCGGAGGTGATGCCCAGCACCGTCGGCTTGCCGCGGGCGATCCACTCGGCGAACATCCAGGCCAGCGCCGCGGCGGCGGTGGCGATCTGCGTCACCGCCATCGCCATGCCGGCGCGGTCGTTGGCTGCACCCGCCGAGCCGGCGTTGAAGCCGAACCAGCCCACCCACAGCAGCGAGGCGCCGATCATGGTCAGCACCAGGTTGTGCGGCGGCATGGCCTCTTTTTTGTAGCCCACGCGCTTGCCCATCACCAGCGCGGCGACCAGACCGGCCACACCGGCGTTGATGTGCACCACGGTGCCGCCGGCGAAGTCCAGCACGCCGTCACCGCCCAGCCAGCCTCCCGGGCCCCACACCATGTGCGCGATCGGCGCGTACACCACCAGCAGCCAGGCGCCCATGAACCACAGCAGCGCCGAGAACTTCATGCGCTCGGCGAAGCTGCCGACGATCAGCGCCGGGGTGATGATGGCAAAGGTCATCTGGAAGGTCATGTAGGTCGATTCGGGAATCGTTCCCGCCAGCGAGTTGGCCGCATCCAGCCCCATGCCGGAGAGGAAGAAGCGGCTGAGGCCGCCGATGAATCCGTTGCCCTGGGTGAACGCCAGGCTGTAGCCGACGATCATCCACAGCACCGTGACCAGGGCGGTGATGGCAAAGCTCTGCATCACGGTGGCCAGCACGTTCTTTTTGCGCACCATGCCGCCGTAGAACAGCGCCAGGCCGGGGATGGTCATCATCAGCACCAGCGCGGTGGAGGTCAGCATCCAGGCGTTGTCGCCCGAGTTGATGAACGCCGCCGGGTTGGGCGCGGCTGCAGGCGCTGCCGGTGCGGCAGCCGCCGCGGGCGCCGACGTCGTCGCCGGGGCGCTGGCCACCTGCGCCCAGACGGGCGCTGCCGTGGCCAGTGCGACCAGCATCAGCGCGATGGAGACGAAAAATTTTTTCATGGCGAAGACCTTTCAGGAGGGGCGGGGTCAGAGCGCGTCGCCGCCGGTTTCACCCGTGCGGATGCGCACCACGTGTTCAAGCGCGGAAACAAAAATCTTGCCGTCGCCGATCTTGCCCGTGCGCGCGGCGTTTTCGATGGCCTCGATGCAGCGTTCGACCAGCGCCTCGGGAACGGCAGCCTCCACTTTCACCTTGGGCAGGAAATCGACCACGTATTCCGCGCCGCGGTACAGCTCGGTGTGGCCCTTCTGCCGGCCGAAGCCTTTGACTTCGGTGACGGTGATGCCCGTGACCCCGATGCCCGACAGGGCTTCGCGCACCTCGTCGAGTTTGAACGGCTTGATGATGGCCGTGATCATTTTCATGATGGCTCCTTGGTGCCGAAGAGTCAGAAGGAATAGACCGCCTGCAGCTGCAGCGAGGTCTGCTTGGTTGTCGGGTTGCCGCTGGTGTCGGTGAAAATCGCCTGGTCGGAGCGGTCCTGCCGCACTTCGGCCATGAGCTTGACCGCCTTGACCGGGGCGTAGGTGACGGCCAGCGTGGCCTCCTTGAGCTTGTTCGCGCCCGCGGTGCCGGAGACGATGCCCTGCTTGTCGTCGATGTACTCGCCGCGCGCCGACAGCGTCCACTGCTCGTTCAGCGCGTAATTCGCGTACAGCGCCAGGCCATTGGCCTTGCCGCTTCCGCTGCCCGCTCCGGCGTAATCGTCTTTTTGCAAAATGTCGACGTTGGCAGCGAAACTCAACGCATCGGTGGCGTTGAGCGTGCCGACCAGGTCGAGCAGTTGCAGCGTGCCGGTGGGGCTGCCGCCATACAGCGGCGACTGCCCGCGGTAATAGGCGGCGGAGTAGGAGAACATTTTGTTCGGGCTGCCCGAGGCGCCGAGTTCGAGCGTCTTGCCCGTGCCCGCCGGCGCGCTGGTGAAGTTCCAGCCGTTGTTCACCCCGGCGGTGAGGGTTAGCGCCGGGTCGACGGCGTAGGCTGCGCGCACGCCGGTGTGCGTGCCCGGCTCCATGTTCCAGAACAGCAGCGAGCGTGAAATTTCGTTGTCATTGGACGGGTTGAGCACCTCGGCGCCGGCCAGGGTGGAGAATTTGCCGGCCATGACCGTCAGCGGCCCGCTGGCGTATTGCACGAAGGCATTGTTCAGGTCGAACGGGCTGGAGGTGCTGTTGAACGGCCAGGTTTCGCCCTGCCGCAGCACTTTGGCGTCGGAGCCGGCGATGGCCGTGACCTGCGCGCCGAAGCCGCTGCTGGGCAGGTAAGCGGCGGTCAACGCCGCCTGCGGCACCTGAAAGCTGTTGCGGCTGCCGGAGTACAGGCGCAGCAGCGGGGTCTGGTCGTCGAAGTACGAATAGGTGGCTGCGACATAGCCGGTCAGGCTCAGCCCCGGCGTGGCGGCGAGCACGGCGCCCAGACTCGGAGCCGCAGGGGCAGGGGCGGCGGCCGGTGCCGCGGTCTGTGCCGATGCAGCGCCCCCCGTGGTGGCGAAAACGGCGGCGACTGCCGCGGCGAGTGCGATTTTGTTCATCCAAGTTTCTCCTGTGAGTGCAGCCGGGCACGATGCCCACGATCCATGCCGCTGACTTTCTGCACGTTCCGTGCCAGTTTCTGGCCGATGGATCGTTCCGTCTGCCGCAGAGTGGGCGTGACACCCAGGCGCACCGTCATGCACAACAATGGTGCAGCGCCGCGGATCGGCTGCACCATGCTGCAGCGTGGGGATTGGCCGGGCGCAAGGCAGGGTGCGTCGGCGCAGCGCCGGGGAGATGGCAAATCGGTCACAATATGCCGAAAGGCTTTCTGGAGTGGTGCCATGAACGACAGCTTCCGCCAGCGCAATACCGCGTTTTTCAGCCAGATCGGCAAACTCATCGAAAACTCGCCGTTGCAAGACGCGCAACGCAACCTGCGTGCCCTGGCGCACTCGGCCGCGGGCCGGCTCGACCTGGTGACGCGCGACGAGTTCGAGGCCACGCAGCGCATGCTGCTGGCCGCACGCCAGCAAATCGACCTGCTGCAGGCGCAGGTGCGCGAATTGCAGGCGCGTCTGGACGGGGCCGCGAACGAACAGACGCCGTCGCCCGAAGACGCCTGGCGCTGAACCCCGCGCCGATGTCGCTGGCGCAAGTCGCCAGCCGGGCGCTGCTCGGCATGGACGCTCCGCCGGTGACGGTGGAGGTGCACCTATCCCCGGGGCTGCCCGGCTTTACCATCGTCGGCCTGCCCGAAGCCGAAGTCCGCGAGGCGCGCGACCGCGTGCGCAGCGCCCTGCTCAACAGCGGGCTGGGGTTTCCGTCGAACCGGCGCATCGTCGTCAACCTGGCGCCGGCAGACCTGCCCAAGGAGTCCGGGCGGTTCGACCTGCCCATTGCCATCGGCCTGCTCGCCGCACAAGGCTTGATTCCTTCCGGGCAGCTGCAGGGCCACACCTTTGCCGGCGAGCTGTCGCTCACGGGAGAATTGCGCCCGATACGCGGCGCGCTGGCGATGGCCTGCGCGTTGACGCCGCCGCCTGCGCCGCCGGCTGCAGACGGCCAGCGGCTGGTGCTGCCGCTGGCCAGCGCGCACGAGGCGGCGCTGGCGCAGACGGTGACGGTGATCGGCGCACGCGACTTGCCGCAGGTGGTGGCGTATCTGCTGCAACAGGATGGCGCGGCGCAGCCGGTGCAGCAGCCCCTGCCGGTGCCGCCATCGAGCCAGCCGCAGCCCGATCTGGCCGAGGTGCGCGGACAGGCGGCGGCCAAACGCGCACTGGAAATCGCCGCCGCCGGTGGCCATCACGTGCTCATGGTCGGGCCACCGGGCAGCGGCAAGTCGATGCTGGCGCAGCGTTTCGTCGGGCTGCTGCCGCCGCTGCGCCGCGAGCAGGCGCTGCAGAGTGCGTCGGTGCTCAGCCTGGCCGGGCGGTTCGATCCGGCGCTGTGGGGACAGCGCTTTTTGCGCAGCCCGCACCACACCGCGTCGGCGGTCGCCCTGGTTGGCGGTGGCGCCGGAGTGATCCGGCCGGGCGAGATCAGTCTGGCGCATGCGCAGGTTTTATTCCTCGACGAAATCCCCGAGTTCGACCGCCACGTGCTCGAAGCCTTGCGCGAACCGCTGGAAACCGGGCGCATCCACATTTCGCGTGCAGCGCGGCAGGCGGAGTTTCCGGCGCAGTTCCAGCTCATCGCGGCGATGAATCCCTGCCCCTGCGGCTATCTCGGCCATGCCACGCGTGCCTGCCGCTGCACCCCGGAGCAGATCGCACGGTATCAGGGCCGCCTGTCGGGCCCGCTGCTCGACCGCATCGACATCCACATCGAAGTCGCGGCGCTGCCGCCCGATACCCTGCTGCAGCTGCCGCAGGGCGAACCCACTGCGCGCATTGCCGCGCGCGTGGCCGCAGCGCAGGACATGGCGCAGCAGCGCCAGGGCGGGCTCAACGCCACGCTGCAGGGGGCAGCGCTCGACCTGCACTGTGCCCTGGGGGCGAAGGAGCGGGAGTTCGTTGCCCAGGCCGTCTCCCGGCTGGGATGGTCGTCGCGGGCCACGCACCGGGTGCTGCGGCTGGCGCGCACCATCGCCGATCTGTCGCAATCGCGCAACATCTCCGTGGCGCATCTGGCCGAAGCGCTGCAACTGCGCCGCGCTCTGGCGCAGTCATAGCCGCAGCCGGCGCTGCGCGGGCAAAAAAAAGCCAGGTGCTTTGCGCACCTGGCGGGAAATGCCCGGATCGGGGGGAGAGTCTGAAGAGACTGCCGGGCAACTTGGAGGGCCACATGATTGAGCATGAACTCAAACCACAGTAGCACCGGTTCTGTGTCGCGTTGAGGCCGAAAGTTCAATCCATTTTGTAACGCGGCATCGCTGGCGTCAATCTTTGTCAAGGCGCGCGGCAGCCCCCGAATGGGCGGGATGCCGCAGCGCGGCGTCAGGGCAGGGGGTTGAGCCCGCCGTCGGCGCCGATCTGCACCCGCTGCCCCACCGGCGGCGCGGCCTTGAGCTGCAGGGTACGCACCTGCCCGTCGTCCATGCGCACCTGGACGTTGTACACGGTTTGCGCGTCGATTCGCTTGGCGATTTCGTTGCCGGCGATGCCGCCACCGATCGCTCCGGCCACCGTGGCCAGCTTACGCCCGTCGCCACCGCCGATCTGATTCCCCAGCAGCCCGCCGATCACGCCGCCGGCGATCACGCCGACCGGGTTGGTTTGCTGCGACTGCACCTGCTGCGGCGTCACCGCGATCACCGTGCCGCAGGTGGTACAGACGTTTTGCTGCGGCGCCGGTTGTACCGGCGTGGGTTGCGCCGCAGGCTGGGGAGCGAACTGCTGCGGCGCAAATTGTTGCGGCGCGAACTGCTGCGGCGCAGTCTGCGGCGAGGCGACGTTCTGCGCGACGGCCTGCGGCTGTGGTGCGGTCACCGGCCGCGGCGCCGGGCTGGGGCGATGCGCCGGGGGGATGGCTTGCTCGCGCTGCGCCACGGCGACTGCAGGCGGGGTCTGCTGGGCAGGGATGGTCGGTGCGGCAGTGGCCAGCGCGGTTTTTTGCGTGGCCGACGCGGCAGGGGAGGGCGCGCTGGCGGCAGATGGGGCGGCAGATGGGACTGCAGATGCCGCGGCCACACTGGGCGCCGTGGCGGCCGGCGGCGTCTGGGTCATCAGCTTGTACAACACGGCGGCCAGCAGCGCGACGATCACCGCTCCCATGACGAACACCGCGATCCAAACGCCTTTACCGCCGCCCGCAGAGGGCTGAGGAGGAAGGGACGACATGTGGAGTTCTCCCAAAAATTCACCATCTATGCGCGCTCAACGCGCGAGCCGTCGTATTTGACGACAGCAGCATGTCCGTTGTCCGCAGCCCCCATGCAGCAAGGCGGCGTTCTCAGCCGCCGCTGCGCTCCAGCGCCTGATCGAGATCGGCCAGCAGGTCGTGCACGTTTTCGATGCCGATGGACAGCCGCACCATGTCCTCGCTCACCCCGGCGGCTTCCAGTTCCTGCGCGCCCAGCTGGCGGTGGGTGGTGGTCGCCGGGTGGCAGGCGAGCGATTTGCAGTCGCCGATGTTCACCAGGCGGGTGAAGAGTGTGAGCGCGTCCTGAAAGCGCGCGCCGGCCTCGCGCCCGCCCTTGAGGCCGAAGCTCAGGATGCCCGAGGCGCGACCGTGCATCAGCCGCTGCGCCACATCGTGATCGGGGTGATCGGGCAGCCCGGCGTAGTGCACCCAGGCCACGCGCGGGTGCTTTTGCAGGTGCTCGGCGATGTGCAGCGCGTTGGCGCAGATGCGGTCCATGCGCAGCGGCAGGGTTTCGATGCCCTGCAGAATGAGAAAGGCGTTGAGCGGCGACAGCGCCGCGCCCATATTGCGCAGCGGCACCACGCGGGCACGGGCGACGAAGGCCGCGGCGCCGAACTGCTGCGTGTAGCTCACGCCGTGGTAGCTGACGTCGGGCGCGACCAGCAGCTTGAAGCGCTCGCCGTGCGCCGCCCAGTCGAAGCGGCCGGAATCGACGATGGCCCCGCCCACGCTGTTGCCGTGGCCGCCGAGGTATTTGGTCAGCGAATGCACGACGATGTCCGCACCGTGTTCGAACGGCCGGCACAGGTACGGCGAGGGCACGGTGTTGTCGACGATCAGCGGCACGCCGTGGGCGTGCGCCACCGCGGCGAGCGCGCCGATGTCGGTGACGTTGCCCAGCGGGTTGCCGATGGTCTCGCAAAACACCGCCTTGGTGCGGGCGTCGATCAGCCGGGCGAAACTGTCGGGGTCGCGCGGGTCGGCAAAGCGCACCGTGATGCCCTGCCGCGGCAGGGTATGGGCGAACAGGTTGTAGGTGCCGCCGTACAGCCGGCTGCTGGAGACGATGTTGTCGCCGGCCTCGGCCAGGGTTTGAACGGCCGCGGTGATGGCCGCCATGCCCGAGGCCACAGCGAGCGCTGCCACTCCGCCTTCGAGCGCGGCCACGCGCTGCTCCAGCACGTCGTTGGTCGGGTTCATGATGCGGGTGTAGATGTTGCCCGCCACTTTGAGGTCGAACAGATCGGCGCCGTGCTGCGTGTTGTCGAAGGCGTACGACACGGTCTGGTAAATCGGCACGGCCACCGCACGGGTCACGGGATCGGGGCGGTAGCCGCCATGAACGGCCAGGGTTTCGAATTTCATGGGCTGTCTCCTGCTGCGCGGCTGCGCAGAAAGCGTGAACAAACCCTAGCCTAGCGCGACTGCGGCGTGGCGCAAAACAATCTTTGGTTGGATCGATATGCGCTCACGCCGCTGCGGCGGACGACTGCTGCGCGCGGCCGCTGGCGGGAGTCTGCAGGCGCCGTTGCGTCTGGAAATACGCCGCCGGAGTGGTGCCGAGCGTGCGCCGGAAAATTTTGATGAACGCGCTGACACTGTCATACCCCAGCGACAGGGCCACGTCCTTGACCGCGCGGCCGGTGGCCAGCCATTCCAGCGCCCGCGTCAGCCGGGCCCATTGCCGCCATTGCGCAAAACTCATGCCGGTTTCGAGCACGAACCGGCGGCTGAGCGTGCGTGGCGCGATGTCCGCCCAGCGCGCCCATTGTTCCAGCGTGCGCGGGCTGGCGATGTGCGCCATGAGCGCGCGGGTGATGGCCAGCAGCCGCGGGTCGCGCGGCCAGGGCAGTTGCAGCGGCCGCGCCGCCGACTGCCGCAGTTCGTCGAGCAGCACCAACACCAGCCGCAGGCGCGCGGCGTCGAGCCCGGCGTCGGCCGGCCAGTCCAGCGCGCGCTGCAGAATCAGCGCCACCAGCGGGTTGAACGCATAACTGGCCGGGGTGGCGGGCAGGTCGCCGCACAAATGCGGCACGAGAAAGCCGCCGACTCCGGCGGTCGGCCCGTAAGACTGCACGGCGTGTTCCACACCCGGCGGCATCCAGCCGATGGTCTGCGACGGCGCGAGCTGGCGGCCCTGCGCCGTCTCCACCACCACCAGGCCTTCGGTGAGCAAGAACAGCGTGCCGCGCGAGCGGCAATGCGTCGCCGGGTCCAGGGCTACCGGGTTGTGCACGTTGACCGCGATGAGTTCGGCGCCGTCCAGGCGGTCGATGCGTTCGAGCAAGGCCGCTTTGCTGGCCTGCGGCTCGGCACGCTGGCGGGAGGGGGCGGCCATGTTTGGCAAGTTTGCGCTATTCATTGGCATGATAAAGCAACCCGGCCAAATCGCCGCCGCCTACGATGCAGTCCTTCACCGCGAGAAGCAGGGCGCTGCACGCACATCTTTGCCGCGGAACAGATCCCTGCTGCCGGGTACGGCCATCCCGGTGTGCTCGAATAAGCACCGCGGCCGCCGGCATCGTCGCTACGCGGCGCTGACGTTTTGTAGGAATGCCTCTCATGCAATATCTGCCCGCGACTTCCCGCGTGGTGTGGCTGGCTCTGGGTTGTGCCGTGCTCGCCGGGTGCACCACCGTCGGCCCCGATTTCAAGACGCCAGCCGCGCCGACGGTGGCGAACTACACCCGGCAGCCGTTGCCGGCGCAGACGGCGTCGGCGCCCGGCCCGCAGGGGGCGGCGCAGCGCTTCGACACCGCCACACACATCGCTGCCGACTGGTGGCGGGTGTATCGCTCCGCGGCGCTCGACGGCCTGGTCCAGACCGCGCTGCGCAACAGCCCGACGCTGGCCGCGGCCCAGGCCACGCTGCGCCAGGCGCAGCAAACCTACGCGGCGCAGGCCGGCTCGACGCTGTACCCCACGGTCGGCGGCAAACTCGGCGTCAGCCGGCAGCAGAGCAACGCCGCCAGCCTGGGGCAGAGCAGCAACGCCACCAACACCTTCAATCTGTACAACGTCGGCGTGGCGGTGAACTACAACTTCGACCTGTTCGGCGGCAACCGCCGCGCGCTCGAAGCACTGGCGGCGCAGGCCGACTACCAGCGCTACCAGCTCGACGCCGCGCGGTTGACCCTGGCGGCCAATGTGGTGACGGCGGCGTTCACCCAGGCACAGCTCGCCGCGCAGATCGCCGCCAGCGAATCGATCCTGCAGGCGCAGGAAAGCCAGCTCGACATTGCGCGCAAACGCTTCGAACTCGGTGCGGCCGCGCGCAGCGACGTGCTCAGCCTGCAGACGCAGGTGGAGCAGACGCGGGCGGGCATCCCGCCGCTGCGCAACCGGCTGGAGCAAACCGACCACCTGCTGGCCGTGCTGCTCGGCCAGGCGCCGGGGGCGGCGGACGTGCCGCGTTTCGATCTGGCCGGATTCACGCTGCCGCAGACCCTGCCGCTGGTCGTGCCCTCGGCGCTGGTGCAGCAGCGCCCTGACGTGCAGGCCAGCGCCGCGCTGCTGCACGCTGCCACCGCGCAGTACGGCGTGGCCGTGTCCAACCTCTACCCGCAAATCAACCTCAGCGCCGGGCTGAGCACACAGGCGCTGACGGCCGGGGCGTTGTTCGGCCCGGGGTCTGCGGTGTGGTCGCTGGCGGGAAGTCTGGCGCAGCCGCTGTTCAACGCCGGCCTGAAGGCCGGGGCCAACGCCGCCGAGGCCAGTCTGCAGGCCGCCGGCGCCAACTACCAGCAGACGGTGCTGCAGGCGCTGCGCAACGTCGCCGACGTGCTGCGCGCGCTGGACAACGACGCGCAAACCCTGCGCGCGCAGGCGGCGGCCGACGACGCGGCGCAGCAGTCGCTGCAACTGGTCGAGCAGCAATACAAGCTCGGTGCCGCCAGCTATCTGCAGCTGCTCACCGCGCAGCAGCAGGCGCAGCAGACACGGATCAATCTGATTGCCGCGCAGGCCGCGCGGCTGACCGACAGCGCGGCGCTGTTCCAGGCCATGGGCGGCGGCGTCGTCGGCGCCGCGGTCGAAACCGCGGCGGCACACTGAACGGCCGTCGGCACGGGCTGGCGCCCGCAGCCAGGCTGCATCGCATCACAATGGAGTTCACAGATGACCAAAGGCACAACCAAACGCATGATCATCATGCTCATCGTCGCAGGGGTGATCGTCGGCGGGGTGGTGTGGTTCCAGGGGTTCAAGACGGCGATGATCGGCAAGGCGATCAAGGGCATGGCCAATCCGCCGCAAACCGTGTCGACCACGGTGGTCGAAATGTCGCGCTGGCAGCCCACGGTGCAGGCGCTGGGCAATCTGCGCGCCAGCCAGCAGGCCAGCCTGAGTGCGCAGGTCGGCGGCATCGTCACCGCGATCCATTTCCACTCGGGGCAGAAAGTGCGCGCCGGTGAGCTCCTGGTGCAAATCAACGACGCACCGCAGCGCGCGCAGCTGGCGCAGTTGCAGGCGCAGCTCGGTCAGGTGCAGGCGCAGCTCGAACTGGCGAAAATCAATCTGCGACGCGATGAGGCGCAGCTGCGGGCGCAGGCGGTCAGCCAGGCAGTGGTCGACACCGACCGCGCCAACGTCAGCAGCGGCGAGTCGCAGCTCAAGGCGCTGCGCGAACAGATCAACGCGCAGCAGGCGGTGATTGCGCAGGCGGCGATCCGCGCGCCGTTTTCCGGCGTGCTGGGCATTCGCCAGATCGACCTCGGCCAGTACCTCGCCCCCGGCGCCACCGCGGTGACGCTGCAGCAGCTGGACCCGATGGACATCGATTTCACCGTGCCGCAAAGCCAGATCGGCCTCATCCGGCCAGGAATGCACGCGGAAGTCGCCACCAACGCCGCGCCGGGCAGGACGTTTGCCGCCAGGGTCATGGCCATCGAGCCGCAGCTCGACCCCAGCACCCGCAACCTGAAAGTGCGCGCGCGCATCGCCAACCCCGACGGCGCGCTCCTGCCCGGGGTGTTCGCCACCGTGCGCATCGACGACGGCCAGCCGCGCGACTATCTCACCCTGCCCAACGCCGCCGTGGCGTACAACCCCTATGGCGCGACGGTGTTCATCGTGAAGAACGCGGGCAAGGGGCCCGATGGCAAGCCCAGACTGGTGGCCGAGCAGCGTTTCATCACCACCGGGCCGACGCGCGGTGACCAGGTCGCCGTGCTCAGCGGCCTGCAGGCCGGAGACACCGTGGTCACCGCCGGGCAGCTCAAGCTGCGCAACGGCACGCCACTGCTGATCAACAACAGCGTGCAGCCGGCCAACAGCCCGAATCCGCAAGTGCCCAATTCCTGAACAGGCGGCCGACGATGAACAAAAAATTCACCGACATTTTCATCGACCGCCCGGTGCTGGCCACCGTGGTCAGTCTGGTGATCCTGGTGCTCGGGCTGCGTTCGGTCGGGCTGCTGCCGGTGCTGCAGTACCCGTACACGCAAAACGCCGTGGTCACCGTGACCACCGCCTACCCCGGCGCCGACGCCAATCTGGTGGCCAGCTTCATCACCACGCCGCTGGAAAACGCCATCGCCCAGGCCAACGGCATCGACTACATGACGTCGTCGAGCGTGCAGGGGGTGAGCACCATCACCGTCAACCTGCGGCTGAATTACGACCCGGACAAGGCGCTCACCGAAATCAACACCAAGGTCAATTCGGTGCTCAACCAGCTGCCGCCGCAGTCGCAAAAGCCGGTGCTGTCGGTGTCGATCGGCCAGACCATCGACGCCATGTACATCGGCTTTTACAGCGACGTGCTCAAGCCCAACCAGATCACCGATTACCTCATCCGCGCGGTGCAGCCCAGGCTGCAGGCGGTCGAGGGGGTGCAGACCGCGGAAATCCTCGGGGCGAAAAACTTTGCGCTGCGCGCCTGGCTCGACCCGCAAAAACTCGCTGCCTACGGCCTGACCGCCGCCGACGTCTACAGCGCGCTGGCGGCGAACAACTACCTGGCGGCCACCGGCAACGCCAAGGGGCAGATGGTGCAAATCGCGCTGTCGGCCAACACCGACCTGAAATCGCTCGACGGCTTCAAGAACATGGTGGTCAAGTCGGTGAACGGCCAGGTCGTGCGGCTCGACGACGTGGCCAACGTCACCCTGGGCTCGGATGACTACGACACCTCGGTGGCGTTCGACGGCAAAACCTCGGTGTACATCGGCATCCAGGTGGCGCCGGGGGCGAATCTGCTCGACGTCATCGCGCGGGTGCGCAAGGTCTTCCCCGACATCCAGGCGCAGCTGCCCTCCGGTCTGCACGGCACCATCGTGTACGACTCGACCAAATTCGTCAACGCGTCGATCGACGAGGTGGTCAAGACGCTGGTCGAAGCCGTGTTCATCGTCGCCATCGTGGTGTTTCTGTTCCTCGGCTCGCTGCGTTCGCTGGTCATTCCGCTGGTGGCCATCCCCCTGTCCATCGTCGGCACCTTCACCGTCATGCTGGCGCTGGGCTACTCGATCAACCTGCTGACGCTGCTGGCCATCGTCCTGGCCATCGGCCTGGTGGTCGACGACGCCATCATCGTCGTGGAAAACGTCAGCCGCCACCTCGAAGAGGGCATGAGCCGGTACGACGCGGCCATCCGCGCCGCGCGCGAGCTGGCCAACCCCATCATCGCCATGACCATCGTCCTCGTCGCGGTGTACGTGCCCATCGGCTTCATGGGCGGGCTGACGGGGGCGCTGTTCACCGAGTTCGCCTTCACCCTGGTGGGCACGGTGTTCATCTCGGCGATCATCGCGCTGACGCTGTCGCCGATGATGTGCTCGCGGCTGCTCAAGGCGCCCAACCCGCAAAGCCACAGCCTGCAGGACCGCGTGGTGCTGTTTCTCGACCGCACCTTCGAGCGGCTGCACAACCGCTACGAGCGGCTGCTGCACGGCTCGCTCGACTTTCTGCCGGTGACCGCGGTCATGGCGCTGATCATTCTCGGCTTCATCCCGTATCTGTTCACCACGTCGATGTCCGAGCTTGCGCCGCAGGAAGACCAGGGGGTGCTGATTTCCATCTCGTTCAACAACCCCACCGCCACCCTCGACCAGCGCGCGCTGTACGCCCGGCAGGTATACGAGGTGTTCAGGCAGTTCCCCGAAACCGACCACGTGTTCCAGCTCAACACCCCCAGCCAGGTGATCGGCGGCATGGTGCTCAAGCCGTGGGACGCGCGCAAAAAGACCGCCACCCAACTGCAGCCCGTGGTGCAGCAGGACCTCAACCACATCGCCGGCAGCCAGATCGCCGTGTTCCAGCCGCCACCGCTGCCGGGAGCGCGCGGCCTGCCGGTGCAGTTCGTCATCACCACCACCGAGCCTTTTTCCAAGCTCTACGAGGTGTCGCAGAAATTTCTGCACGACGCACTCAAGACCGGGCAGTTCATCTTTTTGCAGTCGGACTTGCGCATCGATCTGCCGCAGACCCGCATCGAGATCGACCGCAACATGGCCGCGCAGCTCGGCCTGAGCATGCAGCAGATCGGTGATGCGCTGTCGGCCATGCTCGGCGGCGGCTACGTCAACTTTTTCGAGCTCGACGGCCGGTCGTACAAAGTCATTCCGCAGGTCGAGCAGAAATTCCGTCTCAACCCCGATGCCGTCAAGCACTACTACATCCGCACCGCCAGCGGGGCCATGGTGCCGCTGTCGACCGTGGTGCACCTGACGACCACGGTGCAGCCCGAAACCATCAACCACTTCCAGCAGGCGAACTCGGCGACCATCCAGGGCGTGCCCATGCCCTTCGTCGCTCAGGGGCAGGCGCTCGACGACCTCAAAACCCTGGCGCAGCGCACGCTGCCGGCCGGGTACAGCTTCGACTACGCCGGGCCGTCACGCCAGTTCGTGCAGGAGTCGGGCGGGCTGGTGCTGACCTTCGCCTTCGCCCTGGTCATCATTTTCCTCGCCCTGGCTGCGCAGTTCGAGAGCTTCCGCGACCCCATCATCATCCTGGTGTCGGTGCCGATGGCGATTTCCGGTGCGCTGCTGTTCATCAACCTGGGCGTCGGCCACGCCACGCTCAACATTTACAGCGAAGTCGGCCTGGTCACGCTCATCGGCCTGATTTCCAAGCACGGCATCCTGATCGTCGAGTTCGCCAACAACCTGCAACGCGAGGGCCTGAGCAAGCGCCAGGCCATCGAGAAAGCCGCCGGGCTGCGGCTGCGCCCGATTCTCATGACCACCGCGGCGATGGTGTTCGGTGTCGTGCCGTTGATCACCGCCAGCGGCGCCGGCGCCGTCAGCCGCTTCAACATGGGCCTGGTCATCGCCTCCGGGCTGTCGATCGGCACGCTGTTCACCCTGTTCGTCGTGCCGGCGATGTACATGATGCTCGGCGCCGACCATCACGCGCAGGCGCATGCCGCGGCATCGCAGGCGCCGCAGACACAGCCGCCGGGCCAGGGCACGGCGCATCAGGCCTGAGGTGCGCTGCCCGCCGCGCGGGGGGATGGCGGCGGCGCGGGTTCAGGCCGCAGCGGCAGGCAGCGCCTGCACCGCCACGGCCTGCAGCGGCCGTCCGGCGCGGCGTTCCCAGTCGGCTTTCTGATCTTCGCCAATGGGGCCGACGTTGAAGTATGTGGCCTGCGGATGGGCGAAGTAGAAGCCGCTGACGCTGGCTGCGGGTAGCATCGCCCAGCTGTCGGTCAGCGACATGCCGATGTCGGCAGCGCCGAGCACACGGAACATCTCCGCCTTGACCGAATGTTCCGGGCAGGCCGGGTAACCGGGCGCGGGGCGGATGCCGCGGTATTGCTCGGCGATCAGCTCGCTGTTGCTCAGCGCCTCGTCGGGGGCGTAAGCCCAGAATTCGGTGCGCACGCGCTGGTGCATGCGCTCGGCCAGCGATTCGGCCAGGCGGTCGGCCAGCGCCTTGAGCAAAATGGCCGAATAGTCGTCGAGATCGGCGAGAAAGGCTTTTTCCTTGGCCTCGACCCCGATCCCGGCGGTGACGGCGAACACGCCGATGTAATCCGCCGCCACGCCTTTGGGAGCGATGAAGTCGGCCAGCGCGCGGTTGGGCCGCGGCACACCGTCGACCACCGGGCGCTCGGTCTGCTGGCGCAAGCCGTACCACACCATCAATTCGGTGTCGCGGCGCTCGTCGGTGTAGAGCACGATGTCGTCGTCGTTCACGCTGTTGGCCGGCCACAGCCCGATGACGGCGTTGGCCGTGAGCCAGCGGCCTTCGATCAGGCGTTTGAGCATGCGTTGCGCGTCGCTGTAGACGCGCCGGGCGGATTCGCCGACGACGTCGTCGGTGAGGATGTCGGGAAACCTGCCCGCCAGATCCCAGGTCTGGAAAAACGGCCCCCAGTCGATGGTGTCCTTGAGTTCGGCCAGGTCGATGTTGCGAAACACCCGGCGGCCGATGAATTTGGGCACCGGCGGGACGTATGACGCCCAGTCGATGCGGGTTTTGTTCGCCCGCGCCACCGCCAGCGGCACCAGCGGGGTGACGCGCTTGGCGGCGTGCAGCTCGCGCACCTTGGCGTAGTCGGCCTCGATGTCGCGGATGAACGCCGCCGCCTGGTCCGACAGCAGGCTCTGCGCCACGCCCACGCTGCGCGAGGCGTCGGGCACGTACACCACAGGGCCGTCGTAATGCGGCGCGATTTTCACCGCGGTGTGCACCCGGCTGGTGGTGGCGCCGCCGATGAGCAGCGGCAGCTTGCGGCTGCGGAAGTACTCGTCGCGCTGCATTTCGGCGGCCACATGCTGCATTTCCTCCAGGCTGGGGGTGATCAGGCCCGACAGGCCGATGATGTCGGCGCCCTCTTCGCGCGCCTTGGCCAGGATGTCCTTGGCCGGCACCATCACCCCCATGTTGATGACCTCGAAGTTATTGCATTGCAGCACGACGGTGACGATGTTCTTGCCGATGTCGTGCACGTCGCCCTTGACCGTGGCGATGACGATTTTGCCCTTGGCGCGCACGTCGCAGCCCGCGGCCTGCATCTGCTGCTTTTCCGCCTCGATGTAGGGCAGCAGGTGCGCCACGGCCTGCTTCATCACCCGTGCGCTCTTGACCACTTGCGGCAAAAACATCTTGCCCGCGCCAAACAGGTCGCCGACCACGTTCATGCCGTCCATCAGCGGGCCTTCGATGACGTGCAGCGGCCGGCCGCCTTCGGCGCGGATGGCCTGCCAGACCTCTTCGGTGTCCTGCACGATGAAGTCGGTGATGCCGTGCACCAGCGCGTGCGTCAGCCGCTCGCGCACCGGCAGGTCGCGCCAGGCGAGTTTGGCCGCGTCGTCCCTGGCCGCGCCCTTGAACGTCTCGGCGATCTCCAGCAGCCGCTCGGTGGCATCGGCGCGGCGGTTGAGCACCACGTCTTCGACGCGTTCGCGCAGCATGGGGTCGAGGTCGTCGTACACCCCGATCTGCCCGGCGTTGACGATGCCCATGTCCATGCCGGCGCGGATGGCGTGATAGAGGAAGACGGTGTGAATCGCCTCACGCACCGGTTCGTTGCCGCGGAAGCTGAACGACACATTGCTCACCCCGCCCGACACTTTCGCCCCCGGCAGGTTGGCCTTGATCCAGCGCGTGGCTTCGATGAAATCGACGGCGTAGTTGTCGTGCTCCTCGATGCCGGTGGCAATGGCAAAAATATTCGGGTCGAAAATGATGTCTTCGGGCGGGAATCCGACCTGCTCCACCAGCAGGCGGTAGGCCCGTTCGCAGATCTGGATTTTGCGTGCGAACGTGTCGGCCTGTCCCTGCTCGTCGAACGCCATGACCACGGTGGCTGCGCCGTAGCGGCGCAGCAGCCGCGCCTGACGCAAAAATTCCGCCTCGCCTTCCTTGAGCGAGATGGAGTTCACCACCGCCTTGCCCTGCACGCAGCGCAGCCCGGCCTCGATCACCTCCCATTTGGAGCTGTCGATCATCACCGGCACGCGGGCGATGTCGGGCTCTGCCGCCAGCAGGTTGAGAAAGCGCACCATCGCCGCCTTGCTGTCGAGCATGGCCTCGTCCATGTTGACGTCGAGGATCTGCGCGCCGTTTTCCACCTGCTGCCGCGCCACGGCCAGCGCCTTGTCGAATTCACCGGCGAGGATCATGCGGGCGAAGGCTTTGGAGCCGGTGACGTTGCAGCGCTCGCCGATGTTGACGAACAGCGAGCCGGGGCCGATGGTCAGCGGCTCCAGGCCGGAGAGCTGTAGCGGGGC
>JAJZAQ010000049.1 GCA_021799355.1 Pseudomonadota bacterium | reverse complement strand
GCCCTGGCCGCAACCCCAGATGTCCTTCCATGCCTTGGCACCGTGCATCACCGCGGCGAAATCCATTTTGCTCGGGTCGCCTTCGGGAAGATGGTCGGGGTCCATGCCGGCGGCGACGATGGAGCCGCGCAGATAGTTGCCGTGAATGCCGGTGAACAGACTGGAGTAGACGATGTCCTGCGCACTGCTGGCCACGATCATCTGCTTGTAGCCATCCACCGCGCGCGCCTCGTCGGTGGCGATGAACGCGCTGCCGATATAGGCCAGATCGGCGCCCATCGCCTGCGCGGCGAGAATCGACTCGCCGCGGGCGATCGCCCCGGACAGCACAATCGGCCCGTCGAACCACGCCCGCGTTTCCTGCACCAGCGCGAATGGCGACTGCGTGCCGGCATGGCCGCCGGCGCCCGCCGCGACCAGAATGAGGCCGTCTGCACCTTTTTCGATCGCTTTGTGCGCGAAGGTCTGGTTGATCACATCGTGCAGCACGATGCCGCCCCAGCTGTGCACCGCCTGGTTGACCTCGGGCCGCGCGCCCAGCGAGGTGATGACGATGGGCACCTTGTACTTGGCGCACAGCAGCATGTCCTGCTCCAGCCGGTCGTTGCTTTTGTGCACGATCTGGTTGACGGCAAACGGCGCGGCCGGCTGCTCGGGATGCGCAGCGTTCCACGCCGCCAGCGCCTCGGTGATTTCGGCCAGCCATTCGTCAAGCTGCGACGCCGGCCGGGCGTTGAGCGCCGGAAAGCTGCCGACGATGCCCGCGGTGCATTGCGCGATCACCAGCTTGGGGTTGGAAATGATGAACAGCGGCGAGCCGATCACCGGCAGGCGCAGACGGGACAGAACGGCAGGCAAAGCCATCGGCAGGTCTCGAAAAAGGGAGAGGAAGCCGGGCGAGTCGCGCCCGCCCGGCGGAAAAGTTCAGAATGCCTCGACCGGCAGCGCCATCACGCTGTCTGCACCCTGCAGCACCGCATCGCGCAGCGCGCCGCAGCGCGGCAGGATGTGCGCACAGTAAAACGCGGCAGTGGTGCGCTTGGCGGCGGCAAACGCGGCGTCTTCCGCCGGCAGCTCGCGCGTGGCCAGCCAACTCTGCGCCAGCTGCCAGCCGGCGAGCAGATTGCCGGCCAGCAACAGGTAAGGCACGCTGCCGGCGTAAGCCGCGTTGGGGTTGGACTTGCCGTTGTCGGCGATGAAACGCACCACCTGCTCGTAAGCCCCGCGGGCGGCGGCCAGCTGCCCGGCCATCGCCTGCGCCTGCGCGTCGCCGCTGGACTGCAGCGCGGCCTCGGTCTTGGCGACGCGGGCGGCGAATTGCAGCGCCAGTTGCCCGCCGTCGCGCACGGTCTTGCGCCCGACCAGGTCGTTGGCCTGGATCGCCGTCGTGCCTTCGTAGATCGTGAGGATGCGCGCGTCGCGGTAATACTGCGCCGCGCCGGTTTCCTCGATGAACCCCATGCCGCCGTGCACCTGCACGCCCAGGCTCGCCACTTCGATGCTCATCTCAGTCGAATAGCCCTTGACCAGCGGCACAAGGAATTCATACGCCGCCTGATGCGCGGCGCGTTGCTGCGCGTCCGGGTGGGCGTGGCCGACGTCGTGCAGGCTGGCGGCGACCAGCGCCAGTGCGCGGCAGCCTTCGGTCAGCGCGCGCATGGTCATCAGCATGCGGCGCACATCCGGGTGGTGGACGATGGGTACGGCCTGCGCGCTGCTGCCATCGACCGGGCGCGACTGCACGCGGTCTTTGGCGTAGGCCGCGGCCTGTTGGTAGGCACGCTCGGCCACCGCAATGCCCTGCAGCCCGACGGCATAGCGTGCCGCGTTCATCATGATGAACATGTATTCCAGGCCGCGGTTGGGCTCGCCGACCAGCTCGCCGATCGCCCCGGCGCCGACCTCGCCTTTGCCGTCACCGTACACCAGCACCGCAGTCGGGCTGGCCTTGATGCCCAGCTTGTGCTCGATCGACGCGCACCACACATCGTTGCGCCGCCCGTCTTCGAGCACCTTGGGCACGATGAACAGCGAAATGCCTTTGACTCCCGGCGGGGCGTCGGGCAGACGGGCGAGCACCAGATGGACGATGTTCTCGGCCATGTCATGCTCGCCGTAGGTGATGAAAATCTTCTGCCCGAAAATGCGATAGGTTCCGTCGCCCTGCGGCTCGGCGCGGCTGCGAACCAAGGCCAAGTCGGACCCCGCCTGCGGCTCGGTCAGGTTCATCGTGCCGGTCCACTGCCCGGAGATCAACCGCGGGATGTAGCGCTGTTTTTGCGCGTCGCTGCCGGCGGTCAGCAGCGCCTCGATCGCGCCGTCGGACAGCAGCGGGCACAGCGCAAAGCTCAGGTTGGCGCTGTTGAGCATTTCGGTGCACGCCGCGCCGATGCTCTTGGGCAGCCCCTGACCGCCGAACTGCGCCGGATGCTGCAGGCCTTGCCAGCCGGCCTCGGCGAACTGGCGGAACGCCTGCTTGAACCCCGGGGTGGTCGTCACCCGGCCGTCGGCCCAGGTGGCCGGCTGCACGTCGCCGGCGCGGTTGAGCGGCGCGATCACATCCTGGTTGAACTTCGCGCACTCTTCGAGCACCGCACGCGCGGTGTCGAGGGTGGCGTCTTCATACCCGGGCAGTTGGGCGATCGACGACAAACCGGCCAAGTGTTCGAGGTCGAACAGCAGATCGCGGATCGGGGCGGTGTAGGACATGCGAGTCTCCGTCTGGGGGCGTCAGGGATCGGGCTGTGGGTCAGCCTCTGGGGTTGTGAACGGGCGCCATTGACAGGCTTCAGAGCTGCTTGACCATTTCCGGCACCGCGGTGAACAGGTCGGCAACCAGTCCGTAGTCGGCCACGCCAAAAATCGGCGCCTCCTCGTCCTTGTTGATCGCGACGATCACCTTGCTGTCCTTCATCCCGGCCAAGTGCTGGATCGCGCCGGAAATGCCCACCGCGACATACAGCTGCGGCGCGACGATCTTGCCGGTCTGCCCGACTTGCCAGTCGTTGGGCGCGTAGCCGGCGTCGACCGCGGCGCGGCTGGCTCCGAGCGCGGCACCGAGCTTGTCGGCCAGCGGGGTCATCACCGCCTCGAAGTTTTCCTTGCTGCCCAGCCCGCGGCCGCCGGAGACGACGATCTTCGCCGAGGTCAGCTCGGGGCGCTCGTTCTTGGTCGCCTCACGCCCGACCAGGGTGGACAGACCGGCATCGGGGACGGCGGCAACCGCCTCGACCGGCGCGCTGCCACCGCTGGCGGCCACCGCATCGAAGCCGGTGGTGCGCACGGTGATGACCTTGACCGCGTCAATACTCTGTACCGTGGCAATGGCGTTGCCAGCGTAGATCGGGCGGTCGAAGGTGTCTGGGGAGAGGACGTGGATGATGTCGGAAATCTGCGCCACGTCGAGCAGCGCGGCCACCCGTGGCGCCAGATTTTTGCCGAAGGCGGTTGCCGGCGCCAGAATGTGGCTGTACGCAGGCGCCAGTGCGACCACTTGGGCTGCCGTGGTTTCGGCCAGCCCGGCGGCCAGTTGCGGCGCATCGGCGCATAGCACCCTGGCCACGCCCGCGGCCTGCGCTGCGGCCTGCGCCACGGCGGCGCAGTCGCTGCCGGCGACCAGCACGTGGACTTGCGGGTCGCACTGCAGCGCGGCGGCGATGGTGTGGAGGGTGGATGGCTTGAGGCTGTGGTTGTCGTGTTCAGCGATGACGAGTGCGGTCATGGCAGGTCTTTCCAGTGGAGACGGCGGTTCAGATGACCTTGGCTTCGGTTTTCAGGCGGGAAATCAGGGTCGCGACGTCCGGCACCTTGACCCCGGCGCCACGTTTGGGCGGCTCGACGACCTTCAGCGTCTTCAGCCGCGGCGTCACGTCCACGCCGAGGTCTTCGGGCTTGAGCATGTCCAGTGGCTTTTTCTTCGCCTTCATGATGTTCGGCAAGGTGACGTAGCGCGGCTCGTTGAGCCGCAAGTCGGTGGTGATGACCGCTGGCAGTTTGACCGCGATGGTTTCCAGCCCGCCGTCCACCTCGCGGGTCACGGTGGCCTGGGCGCCGTCGATCAGCAGTCTGGAGGCGAACGTGGCCTGCGACCAGCCCAGCAGCGCGGCGAGCATCTGCCCGGTCTGGTTGCTGTCGTCGTCGATCGCCTGCTTGCCGAGGATGACGAGGTCCACGCCCTCCTTTTTCGCCACGGCAGCCAGCAGCTTGGCCACGGCAAGCGGCTGCAGCTCGGCATCGGTTTCGACCAGCACGCCGCGGTCGGCGCCAATCGCCATCGCGGTGCGCAGCGTTTCGCCGCACGCGGCCACACCGCAACTCACCGCCACGATGTCACTGGCGGCGCCCGCCTCCTTCAACCGCACGGCTTCCTCGACGGCGATTTCATCGAACGGGTTCATGCTCATCTTCACCCCCGCGGTGTCGATGCCGCTACCGTCGGACTTGACCCGGATTTTGACGTTGTAATCGACCACGCGCTTGACCGCGACCAGCACTTTCATGCACTTGCTCCAGTTGGCTTGGTTAAATGATGGGCTCAGTATAGGCAGCCGCCAGGCTGCACCGGCGCAAACAAATAGAACGACCGTTCGTTTTTTGAAGTGTAGCGAGTCCAGTGCATTGCCGGCAAGCCCCGCACGCGTCTGGCGGCCTGCCAGCCGTACACACCCGGCGGGACGACGCTCCGCCGCGCACGAGCACGGCGTGCCTCAGCCAGCGTCGGCTGCCGTCGTGCTGCCGCGCGGCGACGACAGCGCGGTACCGCCCTGCCCCGGCGCCCATTGCAACACCCGTTGCGGAAACGGAATGTCGATGCCGTGCGCCTTGAGCGCACGCCAAATTGCCAGATTGACCTGGCCACGCACCCCCAGCGTGCCGTTTTCCGGGTCACCGATCCAAAAACCCACGGTGATGTTCAGCGCGCTGTCGCCGAACGAATCGAGCACGGCACTGGGCGCCGGGGTGCGCAGCACGCGCGGCACGGTCAGCGTGGCGTCGCGCACGATGGCCAGCACCTGTTCGACGTCGCTGTCATAGGACACACCGACGGTGGTCGACAGCCAGACGCTGGAGTCGCTGTAAGACAGGTTTTCGATGCGGTTGCCGATGAGCATGTCGTTGGGCACGATGGAATCGATGCCGCCCGGGCTGCGCACCAGGGTGTAGCGGGTTTTGATGTCGATGATCTGCCCCTGGAACGCCTCGACCCGCACGTTGTCGCCCACGCGCAGACTGCGTTCGAGCAGGATGACGAAGCCGGAGACGTAGTTCGCCGCGATTTTTTGCAGGCCCAGCCCCAGGCCGACGCCCAGTGCGCCGCCGAACACGCTGAGCACGGTCAAATCGATCCCCACCATCTGCAGCGCGGCAAGCACGGCCACGAGCAGCACCACGGCACGCAGCAGCCGGGTGAACACCAGCCGCAGGCTCGCATCCAGCGGCGCGCGCATCAACCGCGATTCCAGCAGCGACGACACCCACAGCGCCAGCAGCAGGGTCACGGCGATCGATGCCACACCCTTGAGCAGCGTCCAGCCCGACAGCCGCTCGCGCCCCAGGGTGATCGACAGGGCGTCGAGCGCCTCACGGATTTCCGGCAACACGCCGGCCAGATGCAGCGCCAGGGTGATCCACAAACCGATGCTGATGGCGCGGACCAGATAGGGCACACCGCTTTCCGCGGAAAAACGGTGCAGCGACACCGAATGCGCCAGCCGCACCAGCAGCAGCACGGCAAGCACCGGCAGCGCCAGCTTGAGCAGCGGCAGGCGCAGCAGCTCGGGCGAGGCATGGCGCACCAGAATCAGCGCGAGCAAGGCGACGAACGGAAATCCCAACCCGTGGCGTGCGCTGGCGCGAAACGCCTGCCGCCAGCCCGGCAGTTTGCGCACCTGCTTTTCCAGCGCCGTGCCCAGCAACGCTCCCACGGCGACGACGCCGAGCAGGATGCCCAGTTGCAAACGCAGAGTCTGTGGCGACGCATGCGCCACGGCTTGAAGCAAAGGAGACTCGATCAACATGCGAACCATCGGAGGTCAGGCCGTGCAGACCGCATGGTATCCCGCGGCCCGCGCCGCAGGCGGTCAGCGCAGCGGCAGCGCGGCGCTGGGCGAAGGCACCGGCAGCGCAGGAGCCGGATGCTGCTGCGCGGCCTGCCGGGCGCGCTCTGCCTGCCGGGCCTCATAGGCCTTTTGCCGCGCGGCATACGCCGCCTGCTCTTTGGCCGCCTGCGCGGCGCGCTGCGCGCGTTCGGCCTCGGCTTGCTGCACTGCTGCCTGTCTGCGCTGCAGTCGGTCCGCCGCTGCGGGCGGCGCTGCCGGGGACACTGCCGGTGGCGTTGCCGCGGGCTGCGGCGACGCCGTGGCAGCCTGCTGCGCCCGCTGCGCCGCCTGCCGCTGCCGCAGCAGCAAAGCGGCCTCACGCGCCTGGCGGTCGCGCTGCGCCTGCACCGCGTCGGGCCGGGAGGCGCGTGCCGCGGCCTCGTTGGCCTGCACCCGGCGCAGTTCCGCCTCGGCGGCGCGCAGACGTTCACGCCGGGCGATGGCCTGCAATTCGGCATCGATGGGCGCGAGTGCGGCGCGCTCGTGCTGCTGCGCCGCGTGCAGACAATCGTTGACCAAAAACCGTTGCAGACACGCCTGGCGCTGCTGCTGCGCCTGCGCCTGGACGGCGGCACGCTCGGCCTGCAGTTCGGCCTGCCTTGCCGCATCCTGCTGCGCCGTGGCCGCAAACGCGGGCACCGCGCACAGCGTGCAGGCAGCCAGGATGCCGTACAAGGCGCGGCGAACGTCGCCCAGGTTCATACCAAAGTGGCCTCGCCCTGGCGCCGGCCCTCGCGCAGATACTCGGCGCTTTGCATTTCGTTGAGGCGCGACACCGTGCGCGTGAACTCGTAGTCCAGCGGACCGTGCAGGTAGAGCTGCTCGGGCGACACCGCTGCGGACATGATGAGCTTGACCCGCCGGTCGTACAACACATCGACCAGCAGGGTGAAGCGGCGCGCAGCGCTGGCCATGTCTTCGGTGAGTTGCGGCACGTCCGACAGCAACACGGTGTGAAAACGGCTGGCGATTTCGAGATAGTCGTTTTGCGACCGCGGGGTTTCGCACAATTCGTGAAAGCTGAACCACACCACGCCGCCGGCGCGCTGGATGGCCTGGACTTCGCGGCCTTCGATGGTCAGCACCGGGTCTTCTTCGCTGCTGCCGGCCATGCGCTCGAACGCCTGTTCCATGCGGATTTGCGCCTGCGGGCCCAGCGGGGTGATGTACAGATCGAGCTCGTGCAGCGCCAGATTGCGGTAGTCCACGCCGCCGTCGATCTCGATCACGTCCATTTTCTGCTTGATGAGTTCGATGGCCGGGAGGATGCGGTCGCGGTGCAGACCGTCTGGATAGAGATCGTCGGGATGGAAATTCGACGTCGCCACCATTTGTACACCGTTGTCGAACAGTCCCTGCAGCAGACGGTGCAGGATCATGGCGTCGGTGACGTCGCTGATGTGGAATTCGTCGAAACAGATCAGGCGGAAGCGCCGGGCGATGCGCCGCGCTAGCTCGGCCAGCGGGTCGCTGGTGCCCTGGAGCGCGGCCATTTCACGCTGCACCTCACGCATGAATTCGTGAAAATGCAGCCGGGTTTTGCGCACCAGCGGCACGGTGACGTAAAACGCATCCATCAGCATGGACTTGCCGCGACCCACGCCGCCGTACAGATAGACCCCGCGCGGCAATTCGGGGTGGATCAGCGCGCGGCGGATGGCGCTGGAGCGGCGGGACTTGTATTCGACCCACTCGTCGTAGCAGCGCTGCAGCCGCGCGAGTCCGGCGAGCTGCGCGGCGTCCGGCGTGAAGCCGCGCTCGCGCATGGTCTGTTCGAAATATTCTGTGACATTCATGCTGCCGGTCAAAAATTCAACGTCCGGTTGTCCACACCCAGCGCGGCCTCCTTCAGCGCCTCCGACAGCGTCGGATGGGCGTGGCAGATGCGCGCGATGTCTTCGGCGGCGGCCTTGAATTCCATCGCCACTGCGGCTTCGGCGATCAGCTCGGACGCCATCGGTCCGATGATGTGCACGCCCAGAATCTCGTCGCTGCTTGCATCGGCCAGCACTTTGACGAAGCCGGTGGTGTCGCCCAGCGCGCGTGCGCGGCCATTGGCCATGAATGGAAAGCTGCCGGCCTTGTAGGCGCGGCCGGCAGCCTTGAGCGCCTGCTCGGTCTGCCCGACCCATGCGATCTCGGGGTGGGTGTAGATCACCCACGGCACGGTGTTGAAGTCCACGTGCGGCTTCTGCCCGGCGATGCGCTCGGCCACCGCGACGCCCTCCTCCTCGGCCTTGTGCGCCAGCATCGGCCCGCGCACCACGTCGCCGATGGCCCAGATGCCGGGCAGCGCGGTGCGGCAGTCGGCATCGACGGGAATGAACCCGCGCTCGTCCAGCGCCAGACCGACCGCCTCCAGCCCCAGGCCGGCGGTATTGGGCTTGCGCCCGACCGACACGATCAGCCGCTCGACCTTGAGGGTCTGCGCCTGACCCTTGGCGTCGGTCCACTCCACCGTGACCCCGCTCTTGCCCAGCTGGACGGCGCCGATTTTGGCTCCGAGCTGGATGTCCAGCCCCTGCCGGGTGAACTGCTTGAACGCTTCTTTCGCCACCTGCGCGTCGGCGGCGGCGAGAAAGTCGGGCATGGCTTCGAGCAGTGTGACCTGCGCGCCCAGCCGCCGCCACACACTGCCCAGCTCCAGCCCGATCACCCCCGCGCCGATGACGCCCAGAGTCTTGGGCGCAGCGGCCAGCGCGAGCGCGCCGTCGTTGGACAGCACGCGGTCTTCGTCAAACTCCACTCCGGGCAGGCTGCGCGGCACCGAGCCGGTGGCGACGATCACCTGGTTGCCGGTGAGAGTCTGCTCGCCGTCCTTGCCCGCGACCGCGACCTGCCAGCCAGCCTCGGCGCTGCCGCCGGCCAGCCGCCCATTGCCGTGGAAAAAACTGACCTTGTTTTTCTTGAACAGATAAAGGATGCCCTCGTTGTTCTGCCGCACCACCGCGGCGCGACGCGCCTGCATGGCCGCAACGTCCATCGTCAGCCCTTGCACGCCGATGCCGTGTGCCTTGAAGCCGTGCCCGGCTTGCTCGAACAGCTCGCTGGACTGCAGCAGCGCCTTGCTCGGAATGCAGCCGACGTTGGTGCAGGTGCCGCCGGGAGCGGGGCCGCCGGCGGCATTGCGCCAGGCGTCGATGCAGGCCACCGACAGGCCGAGTTGCGCAGCGCGAATCGCCGCGATGTAACCGCCGGGGCCGGCGCCGATGACGATGACGTCGAAAGTCGAGTTGGACATGATGAGATCGAGTGAACGGTTGTTGGGCAGGCGCGGTCGTGCGCGCCGCTGGACCCACCCCACCCGCGCCGCATCAAGGCGCGCGGGTGAGGTGAGCAGGGTTCGGAGGATCAGAGGTCGAGCAGGAGCCGCGACGGGTCTTCCAGCGCCTCTTTCATCGCCACTAGGCTGAGCACGGCCTCGCGGCCGTCGATCAGGCGGTGGTCGTAGCTCAGCGCCAGGTAATTGATCGGGCGGATGACGATCTGGCCGTTTTCCACCACCGGGCGATCCTTGGTCGCGTGCACGCCGAGGATGGCCGACTGCGGCGGGTTGATGATGGGCGTGGACAGCATCGAACCGAACACCCCGCCGTTGCTGATCGAGAACGTGCCACCCGTCAGTTCCTCGATGGTCAGCTTGCCGTCGCGCGCCTTGACGCCGAATTCGGCGATGGCTTTTTCGATGTCGGCAAAGCTCATCTGGTCGGCGTTGCGCAGAATCGGCACGACCAGCCCGCGCGGGCTGCCGACGGCGATACCGATGTCGAAATAGCCGTGGTAGACGATGTCGTTGCCGTCGATCGACGCGTTGAGCACCGGGAACTTGCGTAGCGCATGCACCGCGGCCTTGACGAAAAAGCTCATGAAGCCGAGCTTGACCCCGTGCTCTTTCTCGAATTTGTCTTTGTAGAGGTTGCGCAGGTCCATCACCGGCTTCATGTTGACTTCGTTGAAGGTGGTGAGGATGGCGTTGGTCGCCTGCGACTGCAGCAACCGCTCGGCAATGCGCGCGCGCAACCGGCTCATCGGCACGCGCTGCTCGGGGCGGTCGGTGTAGGCGGCCAGATCGACCTCCGCTTCGACCGGCTGCAGCGCCGGGATCGACACCGTGGGCATCGCCGCTGCGCCCGGCGCCGGTTTGGCCGCCGGCGCAGCCGCTGCCGTCGAGGCCGAGGCAGGCCTGGGCTGGGCCGCGGCCTGCAGCACATCGCCCTTGGTGATGCGGCCGTCGCGGCCGGTGCCGGTCACGTCGGCGGCGGTGAGGTTTTTCTCCGCCATCAGCTTGGCCGCAGAGGGCATGGCGATCCCAGCAGCCGCAGGCGCCGGCGCGCTCGCCGCCGGGGCGGAAGCGGCTGGCTCCGCTGCAGGGGTGGGCGCTGCGGCCGGCGCAGCAGGCGCGGCTGGGGCCGCGACCGGCGTGACCGGCAGCGGGCTGGTCTGCGCCTGCGCCTCGGTGTCGATGCGGGCGATGACTTCGTCGCTGGTGACCTCGGCGCCGTCATCCTTGAGGATCTGCGCCATCACCCCGGCTGCGGGGGCCGGCACTTCGAGCACGACCTTGTCGGTTTCGATTTCGATCACGACTTCGTCTTGCGCCACGGCCTGGCCGGGCTTTTTTTTCCAGCTCAGCAGCGTGGCTTGAGCTACCGATTCGGAGAGTTGGGGAACTTTGATGTCAATCAGCGCCATGATGCGATTCCGGTCTTGTCGGGTGAGCGCGGCACCGGCCGCGCAGGTGTGAACGGGAAGAGAAATGACGGGCAGGCCACCCTGCCGCGCGCCAGCAGGCGTCAGCGCGTGAGCACGAAGCCTTTGAGTTTGCCGAACGCCGCAGCGATGAGTTCTTTCTGCTGCTCGGCGTGTTTGGCGTAGTAACCCACCGCGGTCGAGGCCGACGCCGGGCGCCCGGCATAGCCGAGTTTTTGTCCGTCGAGCATGTTTTCGTGGATGTGGTGCTGCACGAAAAACCACGCCCCCTGGTTTTGCGGCTCGTCCTGGCACCAGACGATGTCCCGCGCGTTCGGGTAGCGCTTGACCTCGGCGGCGAACGCCTTGTGCGGGAAGGGGTAGAGCTGCTCCAGGCGGACGATGGCAACGTCGTCGATCTTGCGCTCGGCGCGCGCGGCGAGCAGGTCGTAATACACCCGCCCGGAGCAGGCGATGATGCGTTTGACCCTGGCGGGGTCGATCGACGCGTCCTGCTCCGGCAGCACGACCTCGAAACGCCCGGTCGCCAGATCCGACAGCGGTGATTTGGCCTGCGGATGGCGCAACAGCGACTTGGGCGTCATCACCACCAGCGGCTTGCGGAACGGCCGGATCATCTGCCGCCGCAACAGGTGGAAAATCTGCGCCGGCGTGGTCGGTTGGCACACCTGCATATTGGTCTCGGCGCACAGTTGCAGATAGCGTTCCAGCCGCGCCGACGAATGCTCCGGCCCCTGGCCTTCGTAACCGTGCGGCAAAAACAGCGTCAGCCCGCAGGCGCGTCCCCATTTGACCTCGCCGGCGGAAATGAACTGGTCGATGAGCACCTGCGCGCCGTTGGCAAAGTCGCCGAACTGCGCTTCCCAGATCACCAGGGTACGTGGGTCGGCAGTGGCGTAGCCGTATTCGAAACCGAGGACGGCCTCCTCGGACAGAATCGAGTCGATGACGGTAAACGGCGCCTGGCCTTCGGCCACGTTCTGCAGCGGGATGTAAGTGCCCTCGTCCCACTTTTCTCGGTTCTGGTCGTGCAGCACGGCATGGCGATGGCTGAAGGTGCCCCGCCCGCTGTCCTCGCCCGACAGCCGTACCGGAAAGCCATTGGCCACCAGCGAGGCGAAGGCCAGATGCTCGCCCATGCCCCAGTCCAGCGGCAGCTCGCCGCGGCCCATTTTGGCGCGGTCGGAAATCACCTTTTCCACCAGCGGATGCAGCTTGAAGTTCTGCGGCACGGTGGTGATGCGCTCGGCCAGTCGTTTGAGCTCGGTCAAGGGCAGCGCGGTGTCGGCGCTGTCGGTCCAGCGCCGGTTGAGGTATGCCGACCAATCGACGGCGAACTTGCTCTTGTAATTGGTCAGCACCGGCTCCAGGCTGCTGACGCCCGACTCCATTTCGGCGCGGAAGTCGTGCACCATCTTGTCGGCGTCGTCCGGGCCGATCACCCCCTGGCTGACCAGGCGGTCGGCATAGAGCTTGCGCGTGCCGGGGTGGGCGGCGATCTTCTTGTACATCAGCGGCTGGGTGACGGCCGGCGTGTCCTGCTCATTGTGGCCGAGCTTGCGGAAGCACACGATGTCCACCACCACGTCGTGATGGAACTGCTTGCGGTAGTCCAGCGCCAGGCTGGTGGCGAAGGCCACGCTTTCCGGGTCGTCGCCGTTCACATGCAGGATCGGCGCTTCGATCATTTTTGCCACATCGGTGCAGTACAGCGTCGAGCGGGCGTCGCGCGGGTCGGACGTGGTGAAACCGATCTGGTTGTTGATGACGATGTGCACCGTGCCGCCGGTGGTGTAGCCGCGGGTCTGCGCCAGCGCCAGCGTTTCCATCACCACGCCCTGGCCGGCGAACGAGGCGTCGCCATGCACCAGCACCGGCAGGACGGTTTCGCCCTTCGGGTCGCCGCGGCGGTCGAGCCGGGCGCGGGCCGAGCCCTCGACCACCGGGTTGACGATTTCCAGGTGCGAGGGGTTGAACGCCAGGCTCAGGTGCACCGGCCCGCCGGGGGTGGACACGTCACTGGAAAAGCCCTGGTGATACTTGACGTCGCCCGAAGGGAGATCGTCGGCGTGCTTGCCCTCGAACTCGTCGAACAGATCCTGCGGGCGCTTGCCCAGGGTGTTGACCAGCACGTTCAGCCGCCCGCGGTGCGCCATGCCGATGACCACTTCCTGCACGCCGAGTTCGCCGGCGCGCTGCACCAGCACGTCCATCGCGACGATGAAGCTCTCGCCGCCTTCGAGAGAAAACCGTTTCTGGCCGACGTATTTGGTCGCCAGATAGCGCTCCAGTCCTTCGGCGGCGGTGAGACGTTCGAGCAGACGCTTTTTCGCTTCGGCACCGTAATCCGGACGGGTACGGGTCGATTCCAGCCGCTGCTGCCACCAGCGCTTCTGATCCTGATCGCTGATGTACATGAACTCCGCGCCGATGTAGCCGCAATACGTTTCGCGCAGGTTGTTGAGCAGCTCACGCAGCGACAGGTTTTCGCGGTCGAAAAACGTGTTGCTGACGTTGAACACCGTCTCCATGTCGGCGTCGGTGAAGCCGTAAAAACCCGGCTCCAGATCGGGAATCGCCGGGCGTTCGGCACGCTTGAGCGGGTCCAGGTCGGCCCAGCGCACGCCGACGTTGCGGTACGCCGCAATCAGCTGCTGCGCGGCGACGCGCTTGCGTGCCAGCTCGCCGTCGGCCACCGCGCGCAGGGTGCGGATCGGGCCGGATTTGGCGCGTTCGGCGAACGCCGCGACCACGGGGGCATGCGGCACGTCGCGGGCGTTGCTGCCGTCGAGCGCGGGCACGTGCTGCAGCGCGTCGAAGTAGGCGCGCCAGTGGTCGGGAACGGATCCGGGGTTGGAGAGGTAGTTCTCGTACATCTCCTCCACATACGGCGCATTGCCGCCGAAGAGGTACGAGTTGGCTTGGAATTGCTGCATCAACATACGCGCTCACAGTCTGCCGGGTACCCCGGCGCTCAGTGGGAATCATCCTTCCGCGGCACGGGCTGCCCGATTGGCGGATTGCGGCTTGCTTCAGAAGGGCCTGACCACACTCTAGCACGCGTTTTTGATGTTGCGCAAAGAACTTGTATCCCCTTGTTGCACTGCAGCGCTGCCTCCGGGGCGGCCGGGGACGCCCGACCGCGGGTTGAGCGCGCACCGCGCGACGACTATGCTTGGCGCGTCGTCCCAGCCCCCTGCAGCCCATGACAGCGGATCGCACCGACGTCGCCGAGTTCGCCTGCGAGCTCATCACCCGGCGGCAGCAAACCTCGCCCAAACGCCTGACCGCTCCCGGCCCGACGCCGACGCAGGTGGAGATGTTGTGGAAAGCCGCCGCGCAGGCGCCCGATCACGGGTTGATCCTGCCGTGGCGTTTCGTCCAGGTCAGCGACGGCGGCCGCGGTGCGCTGGGTGAGGCGTTCGTGCAGGCGCTTTGCGAACGCGACCCGCAGGCCAGCGCCGAGCAGCGCGCCGAGGCCCGGGACAAGGCGGCGCGCGCGCCATTCCTCGCCCTGGCCATCGCCCGGCTCGGCGGCGACGACCACCCCGAGATCCCGGCAACCCAGCGCCTGGCCTCGCTGGGCTGCGCGCTGCAGAACATGCTGCTGATGGCGCACGCGCAGGGTTTTGGCGCCGGCCTGGTCAGCGGCCAGGCGCTGGATTCGACGGCGTTGCGCACGCTGTTCGGCCTTGCGTCGGAAGAACGCGCCGTGTGCTTCGTCGCCGTGGGCACGGTGGCCAGGCCCAAACCCATGCGGCTGCGGCCAACGGCGCGGGACTTCGTCACCCAGCTGTGACCGCGCCCCCCGCAGGCGGTCTACACCGCGTCTTCGCTGCGTGCCTGCGCCCGCCGGCGCACCTGCTCGACCTGCTGCTCGAACGCATCGCGGTCGCGCAAATACTCCTGCAGCGGCACGACCAGGCACAGGGCCGGGTCGAGCACGCCAAACTGGCGGCTGTGGCCGTAGCCCTCGATGCAGAAAAAGTAGCGCAGCGCATCGTCGGCGTCTTTGGCCTGCGGGATGAGGTAGAGGTGATCGCCGTCACCGTAATGCAGCACGAAATCGATCGGCTCCTGCACGTTCAGGCTCCTGCGCGAAGGTGCGCCGTCAGCCACAACAGGCCGACGAACAGCGGTTGATGCAGCAAGTAAATGGTCAACGGCCAGCGGCCGAGAAACGCCAGCGGCCGCCAGCGCGGCAGGTGCCGCAACGCGGCGAAGCCGTCGCGCGCCAGCAGCCAGCCGCTGCCGGCGCCAAGCCACAGCACCCCGATCCAGGGCAGCAGCGGCGCGTAGTCTTCGGTGATCGGTTTTTGCGTGATGAGTCCGGTCCAGTTCCACCACGGCGAGTTGAAAAACGCGTGCCCCCACAGTTGCGGCGCGGCGATGGCCAGCGGCGCCAGCAGCAAAACCCAACCGCGCAGATGGCGAAACACCAGCCGATGCAACAACAGCATGGCGGCGATGCCCTGCAAAATGCCGAAATAGATGAAGCTGTGCGGAAACGCGGCATAGCTGCCGGCGGTGACCAACAGTGAGGCGCCGACGATCTGCGCCCAGCGTTTCCAGAAGTGCGCGGCGCTACGTCCGCGCACGTCGGTGAACGTCTGCGTCAGCCCGGCGGTGAACACGAACAGGCTGACGATGGCCACGCGTTGCCACAGCCACACCGGGTTGGTATAGAAGTCGGTGTGGATGAAACCGAACCAGTTGAGGTCGAAGCTGAAATGAAACGCCATCATCCAGACGATGGCCAGGCCGCGCAGCGTGTCCACCCCGGCGAAACGGCGCGTGTCGCCCGGGCGCTGCGCAGCCAGGGCTGCGGCGTCGTGCCCGATCTCAGCCACACCACACCCGCGCGTTGCGGAACATGCGCATCCACGGGCTGTCGGCGCCGAGATCGGCAGGCGCCCAGCTCATTTGCACGCTGCGGAACACGCGCTCGGGGTGCGGCATCAGTGCAGTGAAACGGCCGTCGGGGGTGGTCACTGCGGTGATGCCCCCGGGGCTGCCGTTGGGGTTGTACGGGTAGCGCTCGGTCGGCTGGCCGTGATGATCGACGAAGCGCATGGCCACGTGCAACTGCGCCGCATCGCCCTGCTGCGAAAAATCCGCCCTGCCCTCGCCGTGCGCCACGGCGATGGGCGCGCGGCTGCCCGCCATGCCGCGGAAGAAAATCGACGGCGAATCGGTCACTTCCACCAGCGACAGCCGGGCTTCGAACTGCTCGGAGCGGTTGCGGGTGAAACGCGGCCAGGCGCGCGCTCCCGGAATCATGGGCGCCAACGCGGCGAGCATTTGGCAGCCGTTGCACACCCCCAGGGCGAAGGTGTCGCCACGGCCGAAGAAGGCGGCGAACTCCGCAGCCAGCGGCGGGTTGAACAGAATCGACCGCGCCCAGCCTTCGCCGGCACCGAGCACGTCGCCGTAGCTGAAGCCGCCACAGGCGACGAAGCCGTGAAAACCGGCCAGGCGCATGCGCCCGGCCATGAGGTCGCTCATGTGCACGTCCACCGCATCGAATCCGGCGCGGTGCATGGCATAGGCCATTTCGAGCTGCGAATTCACCCCCTGCTCGCGCAGGATGGCCACGCGCGGCCGCGCGCCCCGGGCGACGAACGGCGCGGCCACGTCGTCCTGCGGGTCGAAGCTCAGGTGCAGGTGCAGCCCCGGATCGGCGGCGTCGCCCTGCGCGGCATGTTCCTCCTGCGCACACTGCGGGTTGTCGCGCAGCAGGGTGATGTGGTGCGACACGCTGTCCCACGCCTGTTGCAGCACGGCGCGCGCCGCGGTGTAGATGCAGCGGCTGTCGCGGTAGAGCTCGATGACGTCGCGGTCGTTGACACTGCCGATGGCGTGGCTGTGCGCCGACAGGCCGTGACGCCGCAGGGTCTGCAGCACGGCATCGCGCTGCGCCGCATCCACCTGCAGCAGCACCCCCGGTTCCTCGTTGAACAGCGCCTGCAGCGTCTGCTGCTGGCGCCGCGGGCCGACCTGTTTGGCCCAGTCTTTGGCGTCGCCCCAGTCGTCGGCCTCGTCGCCATCCAGGGTCAGCATGTCTAGGGTCAGGCTCACACCGCAGTGGCCGGCGAAGGCCATTTCGCAGGCCGCGGCCCACAGCCCGCCGTCGGAACGGTCGTGGTATGCCCAGACCTGCCCGGCGGCACGCAGCTCGGCCAGCGCCGCGGCGAACGCCGGTAAGACCTGGGCGTCGTCCAGGTCGGGGGTCACCTGGCCGATGCGCCCGAGGGTCTGCGCCAGGATGCTCCCCCCCAACCGCCGCCGGCCACCGGCCAGATCGACCAGGATCAGGCTACTGGGCGCATCGGTGCGCAGCTGCGGCGTGAGCGTGCCGCGCACGTCGGGTAGCACGGCAAACGCCGACACCACCAGCGACACCGGGGCGGTGACGCTGCGCGGCTGCCCGGCGTCTTCCCAGCGGGTGTGCATCGACAGCGAATCCTTGCCCACCGGCACGGAAATGCCCAGCGCGGGGCAGAGTTCGAGACCGATGGCGCGCACGGTGTCGTACAGCGCGGCGTCCTGCCCGGGCTGGCCGCAGGCCGCCATCCAGTTGCACGACAGCTTGATGTCGCCCAGCCGCTGCACCGGTGCAGCCAGCAGATTGAGCACCGCCTCGGCCACGGCCAGACGGCCGGAGGCTGCCGGGTTGAGCACGGCCACCGGCGCGCGTTCGCCGATGCTCATGGCCTCGCCGCGGTATCCCTGGTAGTCGGCCAGGGTGACGGCGCAGTCGGCCACCGGCACCTGCCACGGGCCGACCATCGGGTCGCGGTGCGACAGGCCGCCGACGGTGCGGTCGCCGATGGTGATGAGAAACCGCTTGCTCGCCACCGTCGGATGGCGCAGCACGGCCATGCACGCCTGCGGCAGATCGACGTCGCCGAGGTCGAGCGCGTCGCCCTGCACCGCTAAACGCTGGACCCTGCGGTGCAGCCGCGGCGGCTTGCCCAGCAGCACGTCCAGCGGCAAATCCACCGGCAGCGCCTGCGCCGGGTCGTCGGCGTGCAGGCGGTCATGCACGCGCAGCACCTGTTCCTGCGTGGCCACGCCGACCACGGCAAACGGGCAGCGCTCGCGCGCGCACAGCGCGGCGAACACCTCGCGCTGCTGCGGCGCGATGGCCAGCACATAACGCTCCTGGCTTTCGTTGCTCCAGATTTCACGCGGGCTCATTCCCGATTCTTCCAGCGGCACGTCGCGCAGCTCGAACCGGCCGCCGCGTCCAGCGCCTTCGACCAGCTCGGGAAAGGCGTTGGACAGCCCGCCGGCGCCGACGTCATGGATCGACAGGATCGGGTTGGCATCTCCCAGCGCGCAGCAGGCGTTGATCACCTCCTGCGCGCGGCGCTGGATTTCCGGATTGCCGCGCTGCACCGAATCGAAATCGAGCTGCGCCGCGTTGCTGCCGGTGGCCAGGCTCGACGCCGCGCCGCCCCCCAGACCGATGCGCATCCCCGGCCCGCCGAGCTGCACCAGCAGCGTGCCGGCGGGAAACGGCAGCTTGCGCGTCTGCCGTGCGTCGATCGACCCCATACCGCCGGCGAGCATGATGGGCTTGTGATAGCCCCACACCCGGTCGCCGGCGCGCTGCTCGAACACACGGAAATATCCGGCCAGGTTGGGCCGGCCGAATTCGTTGTTGAACGCCGCGCCGCCCAGCGGGCCGTCGAGCATGATCTGCAGCGCGCTGGCGGTGTGCGCCGGTTTGCCCACGTCGGCAGTGGCCGCCTCCCACGGCTCGGGCTGGGCGGGCAGCCGCAGGTGGGACACGGAAAACCCGGTCAGCCCCGCCTTGGGGCGCGAGCCGCGGCCGGTGGCCCCTTCGTCGCGGATTTCGCCCCCGGCGCCGGTGGCCGCCCCCGGAAACGGCGAGATCGCCGTCGGGTGGTTGTGCGTCTCCACCTTCATCAGCACGTGGCGCAGCGCGCGCTGCGCGCCGTAGGCGTGCGTGCCCGGGTCGGGCTGCCAGACCTCGACTTCGCCGCCTTCGATCACCGAGGCATTGTCGGCATAAGCCACCACCGTGCCCTGCGGCGCACGGGCGTGGGTGTTGCGGATCATGTCGAACAGGGTGTGCGGCTGTTCGACGCCGTCGATAGTGAAACGGGCGTTGAAAATCTTGTGGCGGCAATGTTCGCTGTTGGCCTGCGCGAACATCATCAGCTCGACGTCGGTGGGGTTGCGGCCCAGCCTGCGGTAGGCGTCGAGCAGGTAATCGATTTCGTCGTCCGACAGCGCCAGGCCCTGCGCGGCGTTGGCCTGCTGCAGCGCGCGGCGCCCGGCCTGGATGTCGCCGCTGGTGACGTCCACGTGCTGCAGCGGCTGCGGCGGCAGTTCGGCAAACAGTTGCTCCAGCGCCTGACGCTGCAGGGCCACGGTTTCGGTCATGCGGTCGTGCAGCAGCGCGCCGAGTTGCTGCAATTCGTCATCGCTCAACGGGCTGGCCGCGCGCAGCAGCCCCCCCTCGGCCTGCACACGGTATTCGATGGCGCGTTCGATGCGGTGCACCGCCACACCGCATAGCCGCGCGATGTCGGTCGCCTTGGACGCCCAGGGCGATATGGTGCCCAGCCGCGGCATCACCAGCAGCGCC
>JAJZAQ010000096.1 GCA_021799355.1 Pseudomonadota bacterium | reverse complement strand
CGCCTCCGGCGGCCCCTGCAGGGGGCTGAATGAGAGAAAATCTGAAACCAAACCATCCGCTTGACTGTCAGGCCCAAACGGTCCGACTCAAGCCAACAAGCCTCCTCGAAACCCGGGGCGGTTCAGTTCATCGCGCCAGGCGGCCACATCCAGACTGCGCACATTGGCGAGGTGATACGGGCCGAAGCGCCCGACCACAGCTTGCAAATAGGTTTTGGCGCTATGCGAGCGCTTTTGCGGCAAGACAGCGTCGGCATAGCGCGCTGCGACTTCGGCCAACGCGGTGCGCTGCGCATCTTGGCGAAGCGCTGCGACGTTCCCCCGCTGGGCTTCGCGCTCGACCTCACGCGCCCAGGCTTCGGCGTCAGATTTCAGATCGAACGTGCGAGAGATCGACGGCATGCCCTTGCGCCGTACCTGCACCAGCCAGCCCGTTTTACGTTGCTCAAAGTACGCCACACGCCCCCCAATTCCCACTAGATTCCCACAAATGCGCCCGTAATCCGGCACGAAGCAAGCATTTATGCGGGTTCTAGCGTATCTTATTTTCGTCTTGTAAGCGGTAGGTCATCCGTTCGAATCGGATAGTCGGCACCAGCACACCATCGCCCGGCATGATCGGTCGCCGTCGTCTTGCCGGGCCGGCGCTTGCTGGCAGAAAAAAACCCACAGCCGCCGCAATCCAACTGTAAACTCGCGGCATTTCAATCCCTTTCAGCCTCGCCGTACACGATGCGGGCGTGCGTCCGGGCTGGGATACGCGGACTGGACGGCATGATGTCACCGGCCTTCGACCTCCTCGATCTGCCCACGCGCATTCTCAACGGCCTTGCTGCCGGTGAGCCGATCGGCGAGCTGGCAGCAACGTTGTGCCGCCTGGTCGAGGCGCATACCCCGGGGCGCATCGCCAGTGTGATGCACATGGGCGATGACGGCCATTTGCACGTGCTTGCGGCGCCGAGCGCGCCGCCCGCACTAATCGCCGAACTCGACCGGCTTGCACCGGGCCCGCACTCCGGCTCCTGCGGCAACGCCGTGTTTTCGCGCGAGCCCTGTCTGGTGGCGGACATTTCCCGCGACCCCCGCTGGGACGGCCTGCGCCGCACCGCCGAGAAATGGGATCTGCAATCGTGCTGGAGCTGGCCGATCTGGCACGGCAAGCACATCATCGGCACCTTTGCACTCACCGGCGCCACGCCCGGGGAACCCGACGCCGCCCAGCTGCATCTACTGGAATTCGCGGCCTCGGTCGCCGCCACCCTGCTGAGCCTGCAGGCGCTGCAGCGACAAAGCGATCAGGTGCAGTCGCGGCTGCACTGGCAGGCACGGCACGACGCGCTCACCAGGCTGCCCAACCGCTTCGCGCTGGACGAGGCCTTGCCCGGGCTGCTCGACCGCGCGCGTGCCGCCAGCGCGCCGCTGGCCGTGGGCATGCTCGATCTGGATGACTTCGGCGTAGTCAACAACACCTGGGGCCATCTCAGCGGCGACGCCGTGCTGCAGGACTTCGCCCAGAAGCTGCGGGCGGCGCTCCAGCCAGGCGATCTGCTGGCGCGCACTGGAGGAGACGAATTCATCCTCGTGCTGCAGGGTCTGCACGGCACGGCGGACGTCCCGCGGCGGCTGGACGCGCTCAGCGGCGCGCTTCCGGCGGGAATCTCCCTGCCGCAGGGCGGATCGGTGTCGCTGGGCATGAGTCTGGGATTGGCGTTGTTCCCGCAAGACGGTGAGGATGCCGACACGTTGCTGCGCCGCGCCGACGCCGCGCTGCACAGCGCCAAACTGCACAAGGCCGACCGCAAGTCATGGTGGCGCCGGTGGGGCGCAGAGGTCGATGCCGAGTTCACCGACTCGCCCGATGAGGACGTGCACGAAGCGCCGTATGGACCCGCAGCATCGCGGCTGCTGGACATGGCCCGCACCCAGTTCGAGCCGCAGGTCGAGCGCTTCGTCGATGCGTTCTACAGCACCGTGGCGCGCGACCCCGAAGCCACCGAAGTCCTGTCTCACCTCAGCGAGGCGGAGTTCACCCGGCTCAAGCACCGCCAGAGCCAGCATCTTCACCGTCTGCTTGCCGCCGATCTGAGCGCTGCCGAGCACCAGCGCGAAGCGCGGCGCATCGGTCACATCCACGCCCTGGTGGGTGTGCCCACACGTGCGCTGGTGCAGTCCGCCGGGATCTATCTGATGGGGCTGCACGATCTGGTGGCCGCGCTGCGCTGCCGCGCGCAGGACCGGCGCCAGCTCTCCCGCCTGCTCACCGCGCGGCTGCAGTTCGAGCTGCAAACCCAGGTCGAAGCCGCACAGGAGCTGCGCGCCACTTACGGCGATTGCCTGTTCCATCTCGACAGCGTGTTGCAGCACGGTACGACCTGGGCCGAATTCATGCAAACCGCGCTGGACTGCCTCACCGCCCTGCCGGGCATGAAGGCTGCCGGAATCGGCGCCCCCGACGCCAGCGGCACCTTTGTCGTCGAACTCTCGTCGCAACTCGACCCCTATGTCGAGGCCATGCGCAGGCATTACGGCACAGTGCGCCTGCCAACGATCCAACAGCAGGACGCAGCCAGCCTCGGCCCGACGGCCAGCGCCTGGCAGTTCGAGCGCATCAGCACACTGGCCAGCTACGCGCTGGCGCCGGCTGCGGCACCGTGGCGCGACGCGGCGCTGGACGTCGGCATCCGCAGTGCTGCCGCCGTTCCGCTGCGCGACCGCAACGACCGGGTGGTCGCCGTGCTCAGCCTGTACGGGGCCTACCCGGCGATGTTCGAGCGCAGCGCGTCGCGCAGTTTTCTCGACAATCTGGCGCAGCTGCTCTCGCGTGCCTGGCAACGCTTGCAGTCCGCCGCCCGCGCCCAGCCCGTGCCCATCGTCGAGCGGCAGCGCTGGCGCGCGGCGCTGTTCGACCACGGACTGCACATGCACGTACAGCCGCTGGTCGATCTGCAAACCGGCAAGCCCTACGCCGTCGAAGCCCTGGCCCGCTTGCGTCATCCCGACGGACACTGGGTTTCGCCCGGGGTGTTCCTTCCCTGGTTTGGCCGTGCCGAGCTCACGCGGCTGTTTCGCGCCGGACTCGACCAGTCGCTCGACGCGCTCAGCCGCTGGGACACGCAGGGCGTGCGCCTGAACCTGGGATTGAATCTGCCGCTGGAGGTCATGCTGCTGCCCGAATGCAGCCAATGGGTCCGCGAGGCGCTGGCGGCGCACCATATCGCCCCCGAACGGCTCTATCTGGAAATTCTCGAAGGCAGCGAGTTCGACGATCCGGCGCGGCGCGACGCCGCGGTGCGCGCCCTGGCGGCGCTGGGCGCGCGGCTGGTGATGGACGACCTGGGCAGCGGCTACTCCAGTCTGTTGCGCTTGCGCACCCTACCGTTTCATACCGTCAAAATCGACCAAGGCCTGGTGCGGGAAGCGCAGCAAGACCCGGCGCAGGTCATCGGTTTTGTCGGCGCGTTGGTGCAACTGGCGCAAAGCCTTGGACTCTGGGTGGTGGTCGAGGGCCTGGAAACCCCGGATCTGGTCGAAGCCGCAGCCATACTCGGCGCCGACGCCGGTCAGGGCTACGCCCTGGGACGGCCGATGCCTGCGGCAGAT
>JAJZAQ010000095.1 GCA_021799355.1 Pseudomonadota bacterium | reverse complement strand
CGATCTAACAGCCGGCTGCAGCCGGTGCGGCAGCCGAAGGCGCGGCGCCGCCGCGCGCGGTCGCACCGCTGGTCATGGTGGTCGACGATTCGATCACCGTCCGCCGGGTGACGCAGCGTTTCCTCACGCGCAACGGCTACCTGGTGCAGCTCGCCAAAGACGGCCTGGACGCTCTGGAACAGCTGCAGCAGGCCAGCACCCTGCCCGACGTGATCCTGCTCGACATCGAAATGCCACGCATGGACGGCTTCGACCTGACGCGCAACATCCGGGCCGACGCCCGGCTGCACGACCTGCCGATCATCATGATCACCTCGCGGATCGCCGACAAACACCGCAACTACGCGGCGCAGCTCGGCGTCAACCACTATCTGGGCAAGCCCTACTCGGAAACCGAGCTGCTGCAGCTCATCGAAACCTACCGCACCCACCACGGCGGGCACGAGGCGCGGGCCTGAAGCGCCGCCGGCGCTACGCCGTTTTCACCACGGCGTAGCGCTGCAGCGTCTCGGCGCGCGCCAGATCGTGCCGCACCAGAGGCAGCGGGTAGTTGCCGCCGAGCGCGACCCCTGCGGCGCGCAGCGTCGCGGCATCGGCCTGCCACGGAGCGTGGATGGCCTTGGCCGGCAGACGCGCCAGCTCGGGCAGGTAGCGGCGGATGAAATCGCCGTTGGCATCGAATTTTTCGCTCTGCGCCACCGGGTTGAAGATGCGAAAGTACGGCTGCGCGTCGCAGCCGCTGCTGGCCGCCCATTGCCAGCCGCCGTTGTTGGCCGCAAGGTCGAAGTCGTTGAGGTGATCGGCAAAATAGCCCTCGCCCCAGCGCCAGTCGATGCCCAGGTCTTTGGTGAGAAAGCTCGCCACCACCATGCGCAGGCGGTTGTGCATATACCCTGTGGTGTTGAGCTGGCGCATCGCCGCATCGACCAGCGGGTAGCCGGTGCGCGCCTCACACCACGCGGCGAACTGCGCCGGGTCGTTGCGCCACGCGATGCGGTCATACGCCGGCTTGAACGCGCCGTGCACCACGTGCGGCGCGTGATACAGGATCTGGAAATAAAAGTCCCGCCAGATCAGCTCGGACAACCACACCGCCGCGCCGCGGCTGCCGGCCTGCATGCGCTGCCAGGCCAGCGCCGCCAGCTCGCGCACCGAAATCGTGCCAAAACGCAGGTGGACCGATAGATAGCTCGGCCCCTTGCGCGCCGGAAAATCACGCGCCACATCGTAGGCGTCCAGACGCGGCAAAAAATCCGCCAGCATGGCCTGCGCCCCGCGTTCGCCCAGCGGCAGTGGCAGGTGGCGCAGATTGGTCACGGCAAAGCCCAGTTGTTCCAGCGACGGCAGCGGCTGCAGCAGCGCGGCTGGCAGCGGTGCGAGTTGCTGCCGCTGCAGGGTCTGCGGCTGCGGCAGCGGCGGCTGCGCGGCGTACCGCGCCTGCCACGCCGCACGGTACGGGGTGAACACCACGTATGGCCTGCCCTGCGCATTGACCACTTCGTCGCGGGCGAAAATCATGTGGTCCTTGACAGCGTGCAGCAGACGGCCGTCGCGCTGCAGCGCCTGGGCGACCGCGGCGTCACGGCGCTGTGCCTGCGGTTCATCGTCGAAGGCGCAAAACACCGCGTGCGCTCCGAGCTGCGCCGCCAGCGCCGGAACGATGTCTGCGGCACGGCCATGACGCACCAGCAGCGCCGCACCCAGCGTGCGCAGGCGTTCGTCGATGTCGTGCACCGCGGCGTGGATGAATTCCACCCGGCGGTCGGCGCGCAGCCCGCGTGCCAGCAGCGGGTCGAGAATGTCGCGGTCGAAAACGAAGGCCAGCGCCACGCGATCGCACACCTGCAGCGCGGTGCGCAGCGCGGTGTTGTCGTGCAGGCGCAAGTCACGCCGCAGCCACACCAGGCCCAGCGGGCAGCGCGGCGGCAGTGAAACGGTGGAGTCGGGCGAAACGGCAGGCATGTCGGCGATCCAATGGTTCAACCGGCGCAACCATAACCCATTGCCGCCGCCGGGCGCGATAAACTGCGCACTATGAACCCCCGTGCCGACGCTTCCAACCTCAGCAACCAGTTCCTCATCGCCATGCCGGGCATGGTCGATGACAACTTTGCCGGCGCCGTGGTGTTCGTCTGCGAGCACTCGCCGCGCGGCGCGCTCGGGCTGATCATCAACCGGCCGTCAGACATCACCGTGCGCGAGCTGTTCGAGCGCATCGGGCTGGACACCAGCGGCATCCCGGCGTCGCTGCCGGTGCTGCAGGGCGGGCCGGTGCAGCCCGAGCGCGGCTTCGTGCTGCACGAGCCCACCGGCACGCGCTACGCCTCCAGCCTGGACATTCCCGGCGGGCTGCAGATGACCACGTCCAAGGACGTGCTCGAACACATGGCCGCAGGCAGCGGGCCGATGCGCTGCCTCATCGCGCTGGGCTACTCCGGCTGGAACGCCGGCCAGCTCGAAGAAGAAATCGGGCAGAACGGCTGGCTCACCGTCGAGGCCGACCGGACCGTGCTGTTCGACACTCCGGTGGAAGCGCGGTTCAACGCCGCGATGGCGCTGCTCGGCTTCAACCCGGCGATGCTGTCGCAAACCGCCGGACATGCCTGACATCACGGTGCTGGGGTTCGACTGGGGGGCCAAACGCATCGGCACCGCAGTCGGTAACAGCCTGACCCGCAGCGCCACCCCGCTGCGCACCGTCCGCGGCGAGCGCACCGCCGCCCGCTTCGACGCCATCGCCGCGCTCATCCGCGAGTGGCAACCGCAGCAGCTCGTCGTCGGCCTTCCCTTGCACCCCGACGGCGCCGAGCACGACAATACCGCGCACGCCCGCCGCTTCGCCCGCCAGCTCCACGGCCGTTTCCATCTGCCGGTGGCGCTGGTCGATGAGCGTTACACCTCGGCGGTGGCGCAGGCCGATGGCGCGGCCGACGTGGATTGCGCCGCGGCCTGCCTCATCGTCGAGCAATACCTGCAGCAACTCTGACCATGCCCTCGCTCTCCCCCACCCCGCCCGACGCCGAAGCGCTCTACGCGCGGTTGCTGCACCTGGTGCGCGACATGCTGTCGCGTCATGCCGAGCCGCCGCTGCTCGTGGGCATCTACTCGGGCGGCGCCTGGCTGGCGCAGCGGCTGCATGCCGACTTGCAGCTGCCGCAGCCGTTCGGCGTGGTGTCGTCCACCTTTCACCGCGACGACTTCGCCACCCGCGGACTGCACCCCAGCGCCAACCGCACGACGCTGCCGGTGCCGATCGCCGAGCGCGCCGTGCTGCTCGTCGACGACGTGCTGCACACCGGCCGCACCACCCGCGCGGCGATCAACGAACTGTTCGACTTCGGCCGTCCGGCGCGCGTCGATCTGGCCGTGCTGGTCGATCGCGGCGGACGCGAGCTGCCGTTCTGCCCGCAGCTCACCGCGGCCACACTGACCCTGCCCGACGACGTGCTGCTCGCCCTGGTGCGTGACGAAAACGCCGCCGAAGGCATCCGCTTCCGCTTCGATCTGGTGCGCAAATCCGCCTCTCAGCCATGACCCGCGCCCACAACCCCCAACTCAACGCCCACGGCGAACTGCGCCACCTGCTCACCCCCGAGGGGCTGCCGCGCGACGTGCTGCTGCACATCCTCGACACCGCGCAGGGCTTCGTCAGCTTCGGCAGCCGCGAAGTGAAAAAAGTGCCGCTGCTGCGCGGTAAAAGCGTGTTCAA